>QIHH01000095.1 GCA_003230195.1 Gammaproteobacteria bacterium | reverse complement strand
GGTGTGCTTTTCTGTTGGAGCAAGTGGTTTGATTCGCTTTTCAATGGCATACAATTTCGCGATCAGTCGGACGGCAACATCAGCCTTCCCTGATCGCCCGGTTTTGCCGGCGGCGGCTTTCTGCGCATCGATAAACTTGCGCCGGGCGTGTGCCCAGCAACCTAATTGGGTGATGGTATTTTCAGCACATACGGCGTTGTATCCGGCATAGTCATCGGTTTGCAGATAACCGTTGTAACCCGCGAGCAAGGCACTGACGACTTCGCCACGGCGACTGTCGGCATAGTGAAAAAGGCGAACGGGTTGTGTCGGCGGCCCACCGACCCGTACCCACATGTAGGACTTTTGGCTGGCCTGTTTATCGGGTTCTTTGAGCACCTGTAGTGTGGTTTCATCACAGTGCATGACGGGGTAGGCGATTAGCTTATCTTCAAGCAGGTTGATGAGTGGCTGGGTTAATTCACCTGACTTGATCATCCAGTTAGCCAAGGTGTTGCGTGGGATCTCAACACCACTGCGATTGAGCGTTGCTTCCTGACGGTGTAGTGGCAGACCATCCTGATACTTGGCGATGGCGACATGGGCCAGCTATTGGGGCTGGCATTGCTTTTAGGGATGGGTTGCGCGGGTAAGGGTGCGGTGATGACCCCTGATTCACAATGCTGGCAGGCGTACTTCTTGCGTACGTTAACGATGACCTGCACCTTGGCGGGAATAATATCTAATTGCTGGCTGGTGACTTCACCGATCTCAACGCGTTGGCAGCCACAACGACACACTTGTTCGGCTTGCGGTATGCGATGTTCGATGCGAATGCGTGGCAAGCTAGCGGGCAAGGGTTTTCGGCCTGCCTTCTTTTTTGGTTTATTTGCGATGGTAATTGATAGCGTCATCATCACCATCGTAGGTCGCGTCAATGTCATTGGCAGCAGCTTCGGCGCAGGCTTTTCCAGATGCTTTAAACGCATCCGCCAATAACCAAAATTGGCATAGGAAATATTACTCTGTTGGCAATAAACCTTCTGCGGAAGCTTACTTTGTTCCCACGCCTGAAGTGTGTTGTTGCCAGAAGTCTTTTTTCTGTTCTGATTTCATACGATTCGCCTTGGTGATGTTGAAATCAAGGCGATAGCAAGGAGCTGGTGTCGATGTTAGATGGGGTTGGTTGAGCGCTTACGTTTTATCAACGTGATGAGATGCTGAGTGGATTAGCATTTAAGTTAAGTGACTATAGAATTACGGCAGGTATAACAGGCGTTAGGTGAGATTAGTAATGATGATTTGTTGGGTGAGATATTTTACAGCTTCTGCATTGGCAAGTAAAAAATAATCCATTCGGTAGTGACAAGATCTATTTTTGACCACCATCCCAGAGGCGTTTGTTTTTACTTCATGCTTTCTAGTTTCTGTTTAAGATTTGTTATTGCAGAAAAGGCAAAAGCCTTACCAATTTTTGTTTTTTCAAGGATACCTATTTTGACCAGTTTCAGTAAGTCAGTTCTGGCAGTGTCATAAGTTACATTGTGTGAACCTCTGTGACTTTCAACATAAAAGATTGCATTGGGGCTTTTGAGCGCCCTGTTGATCAGTGAAATTTGTCTATAATTTAGTAAGTTTTGTATATCAGGTGACTTTCTTATTAATTGTTCGACGGTTTTTATTTCGTTAGATTTTTTCTCCAGATAAATGAGTAAATCCCTGATGGCTCTGTTGATGACTTCTAATTGATGAATAATAAAGTAGGTAACATCATTATCATCTGTTTCAGTATGCAGATATGCTTTTGTGTATTTGGAGGGGGCAGATTTTAATATTCTTGAAATTGAGATGAATTCGATTGTCCAATAACCTTGCTTTAACATAGACCAATAAAATAGAGCTCTTGCGGTTCTTCCATTTCCATCCTCGAAGGGATGATCATATGCGAGAAGAAAATGTAAAATTATTGCTTTAACTACGGGGTGTAAAAAAGTTGTAGCAGGATCCATATTTGCAAAATTACAGATGCTTTCTATTCTACTTTTTAATTCTTTAGATTTTGGTGGAATATGTAGTTTGGTTGCATCTCTGTCATCGCCGACATATATATCATCTGAGGTTCGCAGTTTTCCAACAGCATTTGGATCATCTAAGGTATCTACAGATAAAATACGGTGTAGCTCATATATTAACGCCGGTGTTAAGGTTTCATTAGCTATTTCTTTGATGTATTCCATAGCATGATAATTATTTAATATCATCATTTCCGACTTATCACGTGGTTTACGCTTTTGTCGAAGCATTTCTTTGGCCACCTTGCGTGTTGTGGCTGCGCCTTCAAGTTGGCTTGAAGTTATAGATTCCTCAATTAACGAGTTTATAAGGTAAGTTTCACGAGTGCCGGGGTTTGCCACTTGGTCAATTGCTTTTAACTCCCCTCCGCTGTGAATGTCTATTTCGTGTAGTAAACGACGTACCGTATCGGGTTCTGCATAAACAAAGGTATTACCAAATTTATCTAAGTGAGGAATATTTTTATAAAGCGCTTTACGAGCAAATTTTATTGCCATCCACCATTCTTCATGTGTTGAGATACGAGAGGGGAGTGCTAAATGCCGTAATTTATCCCAGTGGTAGTATTGCCCTTTGGGATCAGGCTTAACACTCAATGATAATATGTCGATTATCTTGCTTGGCTCTTCGGACACTTGTGTCACTAAGTCTTTCAAATTGGGAGGTGTCGTTGGCATTTTCATCGCTAAGTACCAATATTTGTTTGATTGGTAAATAGTTTAGCATTGATAATGTGTTACTTACTACCAATTTGGTTTTAATTAGTAGTAAATTGGTAGTAAAGTTGAATATAACGACATAATTTTTATTAAAATATAAGGGTAAGGATTGCTGGGTCACGGTATTAACCGCTACCAATTGCCATATCACTCTTAACACACCGCAACACCCCATAGTCATGCTCACCGCCTAATGCTTCAAAAACAGGTTTTAATTTTCCACCATCACTCTGTTCAATTTCAAAACGGATTACCTTCAGTGTTTTTTCATCAAGCCCAATTACATCGCTGAGTTCAACTTTATTCTGCGCAATCGCATCAGCAAGGTGGCTGTAGATGGTGCTCAATTTAAGTTCACGTTTATGTGCGATCTCTAGTGGTTTCATCCCTTTGCAAAGTAGCTGTATAGTGATATCAGTCGTGTCGTTAATTATTTCATCAGAGACTTCATTGCCGTACTCAGCAATCACCTCTAAAAAATCATCCCCATAGGCTTCAAGTTTTTTAGCGCCGACACCCGAGATTAAACCGAGTTGATCTAGTGTCTGCGGACGACGATCCACCATCTCCATCAACGTTGCATCGTGAAAAATCATATAAGCCGCGATGCCCTGCTCCGCAGCCAGTTGCTTGCGTTTATCACGTAGTGCATCCCAGAATTTGGTGTCGGCTGTTTTACCAAAAGGCGTTTTTGAGCGCTGTTTGCCAGCGGAGAGTTTCTTCGTTAATTTACGCAGATGCAGTTGTGTTTCGCCGCGTAAAACGGGACGGCTCTCATTGGTAAGATGAAGTCCTCCATGGCCACCGATATCAACATTCAACAGGCGATGTGAGATCAACTGACGATAAAGCGTGCGCCACTCAATGGCACTGTGTTCTTTGCCAATGCCATAGGTGCTGAGTTTCTCATGGCCAAATTGTTTGATGCGGTCGGCATCACTACCGCGCAACACATCGATCAGGTAATTCACCCCAAAGCGTTGTCCGGTACGGTGTACGCAAGACAACGCTTTTTGTGCTGCAACAGTGGCATCCCAGGTTTCGGGTGGCGTGAGGCAGTTATCACAATTACCACAGGGTTCATCCAGCGTATCACCAAAGTAACGCAATAGTGATTGACGCCGACAGGTGGTCAGTTCACACAGTCCAAGCATTGCATCGAGTTTGTGGCGTTCAATGCGTTTATAAGCCTCATTCGCATCGGAGCCTTCCTGCATCTGGCGCAGGGTAATCACATCATTAAGACCATAAGACATCCAGGTATCAGACGGTAGGCCATCACGCCCTGCCCTGCCGGTCTCCTGATAATAGGCCTCGATACTTTTGGGTAGATTAAGGTGGGCAACAAAACGGACATCAGGTTTATCGATGCCCATGCCAAACGCAATTGTCGCCACGATGATGATGCCATCTTCTCGTAGAAAGCGTTCCTGATGTTGTTGCCGCACATCATTGCTGTGCCCGGCATGATAAGGGAGCGCACGCAGTCCTTTGCGGCTTAACCATGCGGCGGTGTCATCAACACGTTTTCTTGAAAGACAATAAACAATGCCCGCTTCGCCATCATGTTCGTTACGGATAAAACGGTAGAGTTGTTCACGTGCGTTACCGCTATTTTCCGAAATGCGATATTGAATGTTGGGACGATCAAAACCGTTATTGAAAACCTTGGCATCTTGTAGTGCAAGCCGTTCAATGATCTCTTTGCGAGTCGCTTCATCGGCGGTGGCGGTGAGCGCGATGCGTGGAATGTTTGGAAAGCGTTCGTGCAAAATAGAGAGCTGAATATACTCCGGGCGGAAGTCATGTCCCCACTGTGAAACACAGTGCGCTTCATCAATCGCAAAGAGTGACAGCGTGCACTGTTCCAACAGATCAAGCGTGCGTACCATCATCAACCGTTCTGGTGCAACATAGAGCAGATCGAGTTCACCGTTACGTACCTGCTGTTCAATCGCGGCAGCCTGTTGTGATGTCAGTGAGGAGTTAAGATAAGCAGCCTTGACGCCATTTTGATGCAGCGCCGCGACCTGGTCTTGCATCAATGCAATCAGCGGCGAGATCACAATCGCGATGCCATCGCGCACCAGCGCCGGGATCTGAAAACAGAGTGACTTGCCGCCGCCAGTTGGCATTAAAACCAGCGCATCACCGCCGCCGATAATTTGATCAACCACCTCATCCTGCATGGGGCGAAATTGTTCATAACCAAAGATGGTGTGGAGCGTCTGTAGTGCGGCTGTTTCAGGGGGGGTGTTATTCATGCACGCCATTATAGCGTGGAAAGGTGCTGATGACCGTCGGTGAATACTTACGTGAGATCGAGCTTTAAACACCGTGGATCGAACCGTTGAAGTGGTAAATCAGTGGTTGCAGTTAGTCGAGGTCATTAGTGATATTGCTACTATTTTCTGGAAGAAGCCCGATGATGCCGTCAATATGGTTGCATCGTCACTTGTTAAGTGTTATTTGGGCAGCACAACGGGCGGATTACGTTCAAGGTCGATATCGACCGGCACACCGTAGGCGGTTGAAAGCAACTTTTCGGTTAGCACTTCAACGGGAGTGCCAATGGCGATCATTTTGCCACGGTGCATCAAACAGAGGCGATCACAAAAACGGGCGGCGAGGCTGAGGTCATGAATCGCAACGATCACGCCTCTGTTATCTTGCGCGTACTGTTTTAGTACTTCCATCACCGTGAGCTGGTAATGGATATCGAGACTGGCGATTGGTTCATCGGCCAGTAACAGTTGCGGTTCACCGGCGAGCACCCGTGCCAACCACACCCGCGCACGTTCACCGCCGGACAGTTGATCGATATTGCGCGCGGCGAAATTGGAAATCCCGGCGCGTTCCATTGCGTGTTCAATCGAAGTCCGGTTTTCATCTCCCCACGGCATCCGTCCGAGCGCAACAACATCGGTTACCGTCAGCGACCATGCACTGCTCACCGCCTGCGGTTGAATGCCAACGATGCGGGCGCGTTCATGTGGCGGAATGAGATCGAACGAGCGGCCATCAAGCATCATGTCACCGCTGCTGGGTTCAAGTCCGGCGAGCGCATGTAACAGGGTTGATTTACCCGCGCCATTGGCACCAATCAGGCCGAGTAGTTCACCACGTTTATGTTCGAACGTGACGTTATCAACTCGCTTAGGGACGCTGAGTTGCTGGATTGAGAGCAAAGTGGTTGCTATAGCCATTTCTTGCGCTCCTTCCACACCAGCCAGACAAAAAATGGTGCGCCGATCAAAGAGGTTAAAAC
>QIHH01000047.1 GCA_003230195.1 Gammaproteobacteria bacterium | reverse complement strand
CAAAACGCCACCGCCAATTATCACCGACTGTCCCAGGTACATTCATTCTTGCTTCTGAACCTAGCATCAAGAGATCCTGCATCGGAATCACTGCAAGACATGAGGGTGATGCCATTGCCATACGCAACATTACGTGTACTTTTTCTTCTACTGATGTGCCATCACAATCAGCATATTGCTCAAAAAATGTTCTATCATAATTGTTTTCATCGTACGCCCAGCCCAAAGTTGTATCATTATCATGGGTGCCGGTATAAACCAGATCAGTATTCAGCTGATGATGTGGCAGGTGTGGGTTGTCATTATTACCATCAAAAGCAAACTGCAACACCTTCATTCCAGGCAACGAATAACCATTTTTAAGCGCAATCACCTCATCAGTGATCACCCCAAGGTCTTCGGCTACTAGCGGCAGATATGGAAAACTCTCAAATAACGCAGCTAATAATTCATCACCCGGCGTCTTTTGCCAATGACCATTGATCGCCGTATCCTCATCTGTCGGGATCATCCAGCACGCCTCAAACCCACGAAAGTGATCGATACGAATCAGATCAAACAGCGTTAATTGAGTGGAAAAACGCTCTTTCCACCACTCAAAGTCATCCGATGCCATATACTCCCAGTCATAAAGCGGGTTTCCCCAGCGCTGTCCTGTTTCTGAAAACGCATCAGGTGGCACTCCCGCCACAAAGGGCATCACACCGTTTTCATCCATCAGGAAATTTTGTCGGTTTGCCCAAACATCCGCGCTGTCATGCGCAACAAAGATGGGCATGTCACCAAATAGCTTTACATCATGGCGGGCAGCATATCCGTGCAGTTCATGCCATTGAGTAAAGAAAATAAACTGCTCAAAAATCACCTGTTCAATCTCAGCGGTCAATTGCGCTGTACTTTCGTTCATCGCAGCCATATCGCGATGCGCTAACTTTTCAGGCCACGCAAACCAAGCTGCTCCGCGGTATTTTTTTTTCAACGTAACATAAAGGGCATAATCTTCAAGCCATGCTACATGCTCCTTTTTAAAAGCCTCTAATTGGGCAAACCATTCCTCACATTTCTGCTGATAAAAGTTATCTTTGGCCTGTCGCAAGCAGGCGCCACGATAGTTTTCATCATCAAACGAGAGAACAATAGAGGCCATCTCCAGCCATTGGCGATCAACCAGCCAGTCAAGGCTAATGAGCTCAGAATTTGCGGCATGTGCAGAGAGACATTGATAAGGAGAGCGATCATCATGCGTGGGCCCCAGCGGCAACATCTGCCACACCTTAATACCAATGCCATTTAAAAATTCAATAAACCGGTAGGCGCTATGCCCGATGTCACCACTCAACAACGGCCCCGGTAATGAGGTTGGATGAAGCAACATACCCGCACTACGTTGCTTAAAGATACCCGCTACATCTCGGGGTAGCTCCTGATTTACTGTCATACAGCTCTACTGCTGCTGGCCTGGCAACATCGCACCACCCATCACAGGGGCACCACTACCAAACGAGAATGCCATAGTCAGATAATCTGGCGGGGTGATCTCTAATATTTGATACAGATTACCGAGGTGCATTCGAAACTGCTCATCAAAGGCAGCAACAGATTCAGCTGAGTTATGCTCACCCACCCACCAGAACCAGTCAGAACTTTCACAGGTGGCTAACTGTATCGTCGCACGCTGCAGCTGTTGCTCGTCTAATCCCCTTCCCTGCACTGCATGGTCATAAGCATGCTTAGCATCTACCAGCATATCCCACGCGCGATTTTTATCTGCTTCGCCAATCCAAGTTGAAAGCGTGCCGTAAACCCAGCTACCCGCCACCACCTCATTGACCCGCACACGCTCTTTTGGCGATGAGAGAAATTCACTATAAGTGGTCAACTTGATTCCTTCATGTGCCACCAGCTTTTCATACAATGCAGAAAGAAAATGATAGCCATTCTCCGGGTAATATTCCCAGGCATTTTCACCATCAAGGATAATCGAGACCAGTCGATCCTCCTTATCAGCACAAGCTTCAGCGATATTTTCCAGATGATGGATCAAATTTGCGACAGCATCATCCGCATGCCAGTCTGAGTATTTAAAACCGATAAGATCTGAAAGCCCATCATCACGAAAGAAACAGGTAACACCGTTGTCTTTATATTGATAGGCCTTATGGATGCATTCGTTATCTTCAACAAGATGCTCATCTAAGGCTGATTTTTCCAGCGACTTACGTAGTACCGTCTCTCCGCTCGCTAACCATTTCAACCCCATCTCATCGATCAGCTCAATGGTTTCAGCACTAATCGCACCCTCAGAGGGCCAGCAACCTGCCGGCATAAAACCAAAGATATCCTTAAATACGGTAAGCCCCTTCTCCATATGCCAACGACTCCTCGCCATGCCACCGGGATATTGAGCGGATTCAGGTAAATCAGTACCTGGCATCGCCTGTTCGGCGCACTTCAGGTCGATCAGCAGCGGTAGAATCGGGTGTGCATAGGGTGTCATCGACAGTTCTATTTTGCCCATTTTAGCCAGCGCTTTATAGCGCCCAATCACCCCTGAAATCAACTCATGAATAATATCAATCAAGGTATGACGATCACCCATGGTGAAATGAGCAGCCTGCTTCATTAATACCTGAATACGTTCATCAGTTTTACGAACTGTTTCAGCCATCCAACTCAGGTGATACCAGACCAGCAGGTCAATAAAAAATTGCTCAGAATAATAAGCCAGTTTTTGTGGTTCTTTAACGGCCAGTTCAGCCATTTCAGCAAGTGTCACAAAAGCGGGAAAACGCTCTATCAAACGCTGACGATTTGCGCGCAGGCAAGCCTTAACCAAGGTTAAGCATGCATTTTCATCCAGCTGTAACACTGGTCCTGCAAGAGCAGCCAACAAAGGATCTCGCAGCGCTTTCCCAATATCACGATGATCCGTCAACTGCTGTGAATAGTCCTGAATCTGTTCCAGCAAGATAGGTGCAAAATTCACTACCGCTCTAGCACCATCCTGATTCTCAAGATGAGCGACCATATCTACATAGTCTTTAATGGTATGCAGGTACGTCCACGGTAGATGGTATTCGCCATTACGAAGATCACGATAATCTGGCTGATGCATATGCCAGTAAAGCACTACGCTCAGCGGTTTTTTGCCATCGACACTATCCAACATGATGCAGTCCTTGATCCAACATATCAGAAGTTACCAGTACGATTTTATTTTTAGAAATATAAAAATTATTAGCCTTGTCATCCTTCGCATTTTCTCCAATCACCATCCCATCCGGGATCACACAGCCTTTATCAATGATCGCTCGTGTAATGCGGCAATTTTTGCCAATTTTCACATCGGGTAAGATAACTGATAAATCAATTTTACTACCGTCATCAACCGTCACATTAGAAAAAAGCAATGAATAATGCACTGCTGCACCAGAGATAATACAACCGCCAGAAACCATGGAATCAACCGCCATGCCACGTCGTTCATCCTCATCAAAAATAAACTTTGCTGGTGGCAATTGTTCCTGATGTGTCCAGATCGGCCAGTTAGTATCATATAAATTTAACTCAGGCGTCACACCGATCAATTCCTGATTGGCCGCCCAAAATGCATCAACTGTCCCAACATCACGCCAGTAAGATTGCACTCCCGTTACGGAATTCTTGAATGGATAGGAAAACACACGGCAATTTTTAATTGCATCTGGAATAATATCTTTACCAAAATCACGACTTGATCCCGCTGTCTCAGCATCACGAATAAGCTTTTCGAACAGAAAATCCTTATTAAAGATATAGATTCCCATCGAACATAGTGAGTGATCTTCATCGCCAAGTATTGGTACCGGATTAGCGGGTTTCTCGGCAAATGTCTCGATACGCATATCATCTTTAACACCCATCACGCCAAAAGCAGAGGCCTCTTCACGCGGCATTTCAATGCAACCAATGGTAAGATCAGCTTCAGACTCAACATGTTTAGCAAGCATCGCACCATAATCCATTTTATAGATATGATCGCCCGCCAGAATAAGCACGTAATCAGGGTTGTGGTCTCGAATAATATCGATATTCTGGTAGATAGAATCTGCAGTACCCGCATACCATGACTCCTCATCCACACGCTGCTGCGCTGGTAACAGCTCTACAAATTCACCAAATTCACCGCGTAAATGACCCCAGCCATGTTGAATGTGTAAATTTAGTGAATGCGATTTATATTGTGTCAACACGCCAATACGACGTATCCCAGAGTTAATACAGTTAGACAATGGAAAATCAATGATACGAAACTTACCACCAAATGGTACCGCTGGCTTGGCCCTCCATGTGGTTAGATTTTTCAAACGCGAGCCGCGCCCACCAGCCATAATTAAAGCCAGTGTATTTCTTGTCAGGTTACTAATAAAACGTGGTGATTGCTCTGCATTCATCCGATCCATACCCTCTTTTTGCTCACGACACTGCATTTTAGTATATACCTTTTTTGCGCCACTAAAAACGCACTAAAATGGTTAGAATAAAAATAAACAAGCCACTCCTCCATTAGCAAAATAACAGATATATTCTCATCATAAAAAGACATCATTGTAAAATACGACACTATCGCCAGTATTATCCTATAATCAGATAAATATATTTGATCTTTGCAAAACCCCGCACCACTTTCTAATAGAGGCAAATGGTGTATGCTTAAAATATTAAATGAAGGAAAATAGCTTTAAATGTCAGTCAAATCAGGCAGTCAACGTACCCAATCAGACCTGCTCAAAGCGTTTCAGTCTGATATGGATAAAATTGCTCATGCCACACACCACAATCCTGCCGCTGTTCTGGGACGACTACCTGGTAACCCCCACAAACACATCCTGTTTTATTCACCGGATACACTTGAATTAAGGCTCACTGATTTTAAGACCGTATTGCCACGTATTCCAGCCAGCGACTTTTTTATCTACGATGGCGAGCTTAATACGTTACCTGAACACTATTTGCTACATCGCATTGATCAACAGAATAACCATCACAAATACTACGACCCATACAGTTTTGCCGCACAGATCAGTGATTATGATCTACACCTGTTTACAGAGGGACGCCATTTTCACATTTACAACATCCTCGGTGCGCATAAAAAGGAGATCAACGGCATTAACGGCGTGCACTTTGCGACCTGGGCGCCCAGTGCCGAGCGCGTCAGCATCATTGGTGATTTTAATGGCTGGGATGGCAGACGCCACCCAATGATGTCCCGTGGAGGCAATGGCATATGGGAACTATTCATTCCCGGAGTGGATAATAACGCACTGTATAAATTTGAAATTCGCAATCGCGATAGCGGCGAGATACTGAGCAAGACCGACCCCTACGCACAGCAAATGGAGATGCGCCCACGCACTGCATCGGTAATTAACGAGAAGTCTTCCTTTCAATGGCAAGACAAACAATGGCTCACACAACGTAAAAAATACGACTGGCTACACGCACCGATGTCGATCTATGAATGCCATCTCGGTTCATGGCAGCGCGATGACAATAACCAGTTTCTCAACTACCGAGAGATTGCTCATCGCCTGGTTGAATATGTAAAAGAGAGCGGCTTTACCCATATCGAACTCATGCCGATCACAGAACACCCACTCGACGCCTCATGGGGCTACCAGACCACCGGCTATTTTGCACCAACAAGACGTTTTGGTACTGCAGATGATTTTCGCTACTTCGTTGATCACTGCCATCGTCATGGAATTGGAGTTTTACTCGACTGGGTACCCGCCCACTTTCCCAAAGATGAACATGGCCTTGCCCGCTTTGATGGCAGTGCACTTTATGAACATGAAGACCCACGGCGCGGCGAACACCGCGACTGGGGAACACTTATCTATAACTACGGCCGCAACGAGGTTAAAAACTTCCTTATCGCCAACGCCCTGTTCTGGATTGAAGCGTTTCATATCGATGGTTTACGTGTTGATGCCGTCGCCTCAATGCTCTACCTCGATTATTCACGTGAAGAAGACGACTGGATACCGAATCAACACGGTGGTAATGAAAA
>QIHH01000203.1 GCA_003230195.1 Gammaproteobacteria bacterium | reverse complement strand
TTAATTTAAATTATCGAAATTTAATGCACGGTTTTCAAATTACCATTTGTACTTAGCTTAGCTTTACGCTATAAAACCTGACCGTTAAGCTTGGTTAATCTCGATATTATTCACTGTAAGGAACCGTTATGACAGTAGGCTCGTTTCATCCACCACAACGCACATTGATGGGCCCGGGCCCTTCTGACGTCAATCCGCGCATTCTTGAGGCGATGTCTCGCCCGACCATCGGTCACTTGGACCCCGCTTTTATTGGCATGATGGATGAAGTGAAAGGGCTGCTGAAATACGCCTTTCAGACCGAAAATGAATTGACCATGCCCGTATCGGCACCGGGATCGGCTGGTATGGAGACCTGTTTTACTAATCTAGTAGAGCTTGGTGACAAAGTTATTGTCTGTCAAAATGGTGTCTTCGGTGCTCGCATGAAAGAGAATGTTGAGCGCTGTGGTGGGCTGGCTGTGATGGTCGAAGATCAGTGGGGTAGTGCGGTTGACCCGCACAAGCTGGAAGATGCACTGAAAGCGAATCCCGACGCGAAAATTGTTGCCTTTGTACATGCTGAGACCTCTACAGGCGCTCAGTCCGATGCGAAAACACTAGTTGAACTGGCCCACCAATACGGTTGTCTGACGATCGTTGATGCAGTCACTTCGCTTGGTGGTACTGAGGTGAAGGTGGATGAGTGGAAGATCGATGCGATCTACTCTGGCACTCAGAAATGTCTTTCATGCACGCCGGGTTTGTCGCCAGTGAGTTTTAGTGAGGCGGCGCTGGAGAAGGTTCGAAAACGTCAAACCAAAGTTCAGAGCTGGTTCCTCGATCTTAACTTGGTAATGGGTTATTGGGGAAGCGGTGGCAAACGTGCTTATCATCATACCGCGCCCGTTAACGCGCTTTATGGTTTGCATGAGGCGTTAGTGATTTTACAGGATGAAGGGCTAGAGAATTCGTGGGCGCGTCATCAAAAGCATCACCTTGCGCTACGCGCAGGACTGGAATCGATGGGGCTGAATTTTGTGGTTGATGAAGCGCACCGCTTGCCTCAGTTAAATGCGATTACCATTCCAGAGGGTGTGGATGATGCCGTAGTACGGGCTGCATTACTGCAAGACTATCGTCTTGAAATTGGTGCGGGCCTTGGCGTGATGGCCGGTAAGGTGTGGCGTATTGGTTTGATGGGGCACGCCTGTCATTCACGCAATGTTCTGCTGTGTCTCGGGGCGCTGGAGGATGTGCTGGGGCGTGTCGGTGCTGACTATGAGCGTGGTGTGGCGGTTGCGGCTGCAGAGCGAGTGCTGGCGGCGGCATAACGCTGTTATTGTTTTATCGTAACTATTCAGCTTGCTTCTGAGCAGTTATATCGCCATCTTTTACTATGCTGAATAGTTACGTTTTATCTACCTTAAGGAACCTGTTTCGGCGGGTTTTTTGTTGTATAAGAATTCTCAAAATATGACTGTTTCATCGATAAAATTAGCTTAAACCACAGTTAAATTAATCGATTAAGAAGGCTGTAGGTATTGATTTGATATTACTGCTGGCAACCTTTAGGATGGGGCTTCACTGGAGGGTGAGGGGCGGCGCGGTTGAACTGGTATTTAGCGGGGAAGTCAACGCCATGCGTTAATTGAGAACTATCAGTAAGACGACAAATATTATGCTTAGAACATTTAGAATTATCAGTATGGTTGAGGGGATTTCATTTCTGTTGTTGTTGTTTGCCGCAATGCCAGCCAAGTATTACCTAGGTGTGCCAGAGGCGGTCACGGTAATGGGCTGGGCGCATGGCATGCTTTTTATGCTTTATGTGGGTTCTGCAACGATGGTGATGCAGCGCCATAAATTGCCGGACAGTACTTCTGGTTTAATTTTACTAGCGGGAGTAACGCCTTTTGTCTGCTTTTATCTTGAAAAGAAACTGCGCGAAATACCGACACAGCCTTCGCCTGAAATAGCGTAATACTGAAAAGCCAGCTTAATCGCTGGCTTTTTTAGTTTTAACCTTTCTATTGTTAAGTAAAGCACCTCCTGAATAAAATTGCGTTGAATCATTTTGTTTTCACGCTGCTATAATCACAGCACCATTTTGGTTACTCATGAGTGAGCTGTTATGTTGTTAGTGATTTCCCCCGCCAAGACGCTCGATTACGAGACCCCATTGCCCACTAGTGTGCATACTATGCCGGCTTATCTGGATGATGCCGCACAGCTGGTGAAGCGCGCACGAAAGTATTCGGTTGATGATGTGAAAACATTGATGGCTGTTAGTGAAAAGATTGCTGTGCTTAATGTGGAGCGCTTTAAAAATTGGCGTCGACCCTTCACACCAAAGCATGCACGCCAGGCGATGCTGGCATTTAAAGGTGATGTTTACGTTGGATTGGATGCTTTTACCATGAGTGAGGATGATCTGGCATTTGCACAGCAGCACCTGAGAATTTTGTCGGGTCTTTATGGTCTGTTGAGGCCGCTTGATTTGATGTTGCCATATCGTCTTGAGATGGGACGTAAAATAGATACTGAGCGAGGTAAAAACCTGTATGAATTTTGGGGTAATAGTATTACCGAAAATTTAAACGATCAGTTTCAAAAACGAGGCAAAAAATATTTGATTAACCTTGCTTCGAATGAGTATTTTAAAGTGATTAAGCCAAAACTACTGCAGGCAAAAATTATCACACCACACTTTAAAGAGTACAAAAATGGCAATTATAAAGTGCTGGGGGTCTATGCTAAGAAAGCACGAGGTATGTTAAGCCGCTATATCATCAAAAACCGTATTGTGGAGCCTGACGCCATTAAGCAGTTTAGTGAGGATGGTTATCGTTTTAATGCCGCAATGTCGAGTGAGCGTGATTGGGTGTTTGCAAGAAAAAAATAATATTTTTTATGCGTCTTATTGTTGGCGCTTGAATCTCTTTTCATGGTAACTTTATTAGCTGTACATCGTTGCTAGTATAGGTATTAGGTGAGCAGAAATAATAACACAACCCTCAAACATCATAACTTGGTCAATATTGATTTGATCGATTCATTGCAACGCTTTAGTGATGCTAGCAATAGCGCTTCAAATATTGAAAAGGTGATGAACAATTCACTGGAAGATTGATCGCTCTTTTGTGCGTAATATCAGTGATGACCCTAATGCCCCTGCGCTTGTAACAGCGATCATTGCAATGGCACGCAGCCTTAAATTAAGCACGATTGTTGAAGGGGTTGAAACCAAGGGGCAATTGGTGTTCCTGAAAAGCCAACGTTGTGATGTAGCTTAGGGCTTTTGTTTTAGTAAAGGGGTTTGTGCGAGTGAGCTTCAGTTGTTTTTACAGAAACTTCATTAGGTGGTGGTTAAGCCGTTGTTATCTGTAGCATCCGGTTACCATGTCTCATGTCGTATGATTATTAGACCTGTTGAGTTAGAATAATGGTTCATATTACCTGAACAGAAGAGTAAACCATGTTGGGAATATTTAATAAGCGCGCAAAAAAAACGGAGGCAAAGGAAAGGCCTTTATTAAAGGCTAACTTGGATAGTGATGGATTTGCTCATCTGCTGCCTTATTTTCCGATTGGAAACAAGCTGCGTTACTTCCCTGAGTTTAAGCAGGAGTTGACGCTTAATACTGCCATCATCGCTTATGCGATAAATAATGAGCTGGTCTATTCGAATAATGACATCAGCTGGGAAGAAGAAAATGGCGCATTTCAGCTCTATTTACTGGGAAAACGACTTAATAAGATAGAAAGTTTCTGTTTTATTGTGCCGACGGTTGGGCGTGGTGAAGAGGAGTTGGATTATGCGCGAAAAGAGCGCTTAGGCAAGGATGGTGGTTTTATCAAAGGTAATAATATTACACTCAATGGTAAGCAGAGTGACGGTCGTTTACCCATATTGAATGCGACGGTTAGAAAGCAGCTGATTTTGAAGGAAGGCCACTTTATGGGCCACAAGGTTGCGATTCTGGATGTTGACCCCAAAGCATTTAAGTTGATTGAGCAGCGTCGCTATGTGCGCCTGAAGACCGATATAATGGGTGAAATTCAGACCAGACTGGGGCAGGAGCCACAGCGTTGCACGATGGTCGATTTTTCAGATCGTGCGGTAAGGATTATTCATGATGATGAGGGTAGTGAGCGACCATCTTTCCGTGAAGGTTCAACGGTTACACTTTCCTTTGACCTGCCTAAGAGTGCTGAGGCTCGTGTGATTCAAGGCAAGGTGATTCGACAGCATGATGCCACCGTGGTGATGACGCTGGACAATATCAAGCGTGAAAAGGATTTCGAAAAGGTAGAGCTATTCGATATTATGGAAATTAAAGCCAATCTGTTGCAGCAACAGCTCTAGTATTAGAATAGATTGATAGCGGACGTTTTTAGTCACGTTCCCTCAGCGAGACCCGCTTTAATGCCAACATTTACAGATATAACATCATCAATCGCACAACTGCGAGCCGAGATTAATCATCATAACCACCAGTATTATGTACTGGATGATCCACAGATCCCTGATGCGGAATATGATCGTTTAATGCAACAACTGCAGGCGCTTGAATTGCAGGCACCTGAATTAATCACGCCAGACTCACCCACCCAGCGAGTTGGCGCGAAGCCGTTAGCCGGGTTTGATGAGGTTGCGCATACTGTTGCTATGTTGTCGCTGGATAATGCCTTTAGCGATGACGACATGCTTGCTTTTGATACGCGTATTACAAAAGGACTTGAGGTTGAGGAGGTCTCTTATTGTGCCGAACCCAAGCTGGATGGTTTAGCGGTGAGCGTGCGCTATGAGGGTGGGGTTTTGGTACGTGCTGCCACTCGTGGTGACGGGCGAGTGGGTGAGGATATTACACAAAATGTGCGCACCATTGGTTCGGTGCCATTGCGCTTGATGGGGGATGATTATCCACCTGTGTTAGAGGTGCGTGGTGAGGTCTATATACCCCGGGCCGGTTTCGATGCGTTGAATAAACGTCAGCGTGATCATGGTGAAAAGCCATTTGTAAATCCACGCAATGCAGCCGCGGGAAGTTTGCGTCAACTTGATCCTAAAATCACTGCAACACGGCCATTGGCAATGTATTGTTATGGTGTTGGTGAAGTGGATGAGCAACGACTGCCCACGTCACATCACGCTATTTTAGCGCGTCTAAAAGAGTGGGGCTTACGTGTTTCTCCCGAGACGGCGGAGGTGCGAGGTGTTGCTGGCTGTCTTGCATATTACCGTAAAATTGGTGAACAGCGTGATACGCTGCCTTATGAAATTGATGGGGTGGTGTTTAAGGTTAATTCACTTAAGCAGCAACAAGCACTCGGGTTTGTGTCTCGTGCCCCGCGTTGGGCAATTGCACATAAATTCCCGGCGCAGGAAGAGATGACGCGCCTGATTGATATCGATATCCAGGTAGGGCGCACTGGGGCGCTAACGCCCGTAGCACGCCTTGAACCGGTTTTTGTAGGGGGTGTTACGGTTACAAACGCAACATTGCACAACGAAGATGAAGTGAGGCGTAAGGATGTTCGCGGTGGTGATATGGTGGTTGTGCGCCGTGCGGGGGATGTGATTCCGGAGGTGGTGAGTGTGGTGCTGGCGCAGCGGCCTGATGGCGCGCGTGTTTTTGTGATGCCAACCGACTGCCCGGTCTGTGGCTCTGAGGTGCGCCGTGTTGAAGGTGAAGCGGTGAGCCGTTGTAGCGGCGGCCTGTATTGTTCAGCACAGCGTAAAGAGGCGATTAAACACTTTGCCTCACGGCGTGCGATGGATATTGAAGGACTTGGCGACAAATTAGTCGAGCAACTGGTTGAGATCGGCTGGCTCAATAGTGTTGCTGATCTATATGACCGAAACGCGCTGCCGCATGAGAAATTGGCAGGGATGGCGCGTATGGGCGATAAATCTGCTGATAATCTGATTGCTGCGATCGATAAAAGTAAGCAGACGACATTGGCTCGATTTCTATTTTCGTTAGGCATCCGAGAGGTCGGGCAAGCCACGGCACAGTCGTTGGCAAATCACTTTGGTAAGCTACCTGCAATTATGGACGCCGATGAAGAGGCGCTAT
>QIHH01000109.1 GCA_003230195.1 Gammaproteobacteria bacterium | reverse complement strand
CTCAAACGGCTACTCAGCAAAAAGCCATCGCTTCCTCACTGCAGGTAGGGCAGACACTAAAAGCAGTGGTGATCGAAAGCCTGAAAAAAAG
Organism: Gammaproteobacteria bacterium; assembly: GCA_003230195.1. Lineage (GTDB taxonomy): Bacteria > Pseudomonadota > Gammaproteobacteria > SZUA-140 > SZUA-140 > SZUA-76. Next base: position 6,299 of record QIHH01000109.1, on the reverse strand, counting down.
AAGATGAAGAACAAGATTCACGCTGGCGAATTACACTAATGCTGGATCTGCCTGCAATAGACACCATTATATGCCACGATCACGGTACAAGGAGAACAGACCTCAACCACATTCTGTGGCTAACGAGGAAAACACAGCTAGGTTGGTTGATATTAATTTGCAATTATTACTGGATACCCTTAGCAAACACGGTGTTAGTTCAGATGAAATCAACTGCCAGCACGGCTCTCCGCCAGTACCACCTCGTCAGCAGCGGCACACATTATTAGTGGATACACGTGCATGAAAACAGACCAAGCAGATCAGATCACCACCGTCGCCTTAATCTACGATGGCGAAAAGGCACCCACCATAACAGCCAGTGGCAGCGGCCATATCGGTGAAGAAATATTGAGAATTGCCGAAGCACATAACATCCCGTTACATTAAAGATGCAGAATTAGCACTACTATTATCCCAGCTTGAACTTGATGACGAGATCCCGCGTGCCCTCTATATCACCATCGCGCAGGTCATCGCTTTTGCTTATATCATATCTAAAAAATACAACAATCAGCCATAAACTGGATTAATCACAAAGAAACCAGAGTAAAATGGATTCAAATAAATCTCGCCTGATTCAGTATCAAAAAATGATATTTTTTGCCGCTATAACCAATGCACACTAAATAACTTAACACTCAATCATTTAACTAGCAGCCTTAAAGAACAGTCATGCGCGACCAATCGTCAAAAACAACACTCACTCAAGCGCTCCAGAACGATAGCCTCGAACATACCCAAGAAAGCCATCAAACCGATGGACTCAATACCATGCGTATTATTATTGCCAATGAAAATGCCAATCATACGCTTTTCATTGAGGCATTACTTCATCGTAGTGGCTTTAGAAACACTCAAATGATAACCAATGGTAAGGAACTTATTTCTGAATTAAACCATTCAGTACAACAGGAAGAGATTGATCTTATCTTGATCAGTAGTACCCTGTCTGATATTAAATGGCAAGCACTCTGTCAACGCATCAATCAAAGCCATGTCTGGCACGACATTCCGCTCATTCTCATTGCCTCAGATCCTGAATGGTTTGAGGCGAGTGCAAAACAAGCCTTCAACTATGGTATTACTGATGTCATTTACACCCCGCTACGCCCCGCTCATTTTTCGCCACGCATTTACTCAGCACTGCTGCTTAAAAAAGAGCGCACTATCAGAATGATTAACAAACAAGCGATTGAGACTGAATTAGCCGAACGAAAAGTCATTGATGTACGCCTTCAACACCTCGTTAATCATGATGATCTGACCGGACTTTATAGTCGTCGCCGTCTCGTTAAAGCGCTGAGTAAAGCCCTCTCCCTGAGCGTTAAAACAGACCAGACAGTTTCATTACTTCATATCGATATTGATCAATTCAAGGTCATTAATGACCTTGAAGGGCACCAGGCAGGCGATCAATTACTGGTAAACATCGCCAACCTGTTACGTGACTTCATTGATGATGACAATACCATTGCCCGCATTAGCTCAGACGAATACTCAATACTTATTAAGAATGGTACACCAGAAGCGGCGCTTTCATTTTCTGAAAAAATCAGGCATGCGATGAAAAAATTCGTATTTTCAATCGATGACAGAATCTATAACATCAGTGTCAGTATTGGGCTTGCTATTAACATGAAAGGTGAAAACATTAGCGCCAGTGAAATGCTTGCGCGTGCCGACCAGGCCTGCTTTGTCGCAAAAAAGCATGGTCATAACATGGTTCACCAATATGATAATCAAGACAAGGAAATTCATCAGCTACGAGATGAAGCCTTCTGGGCCCCTAAAATCAGAGATGCGCTGAACAGCAGCCGCTTTTGCCTGATGTTCCAACCAATCATTAACCTGAAAACCAATCAAATTGAACATTATGAAGCACTCATTCGTATGTACGATGATAATCATGACCTCATCTCGCCCGGCATCTTTATTCCAGTGGCAGAGCGAATCGGCATGATCCATGATATTGACAACTGGGTGATTAAACAGGCAATCAATGCGTTAAAGCAACTACCAGAAAACAAATCTTATGTTTCTTTAAACATCAACCTGTCAAGCCATGCATTCCATGACCCAGGATTATTGCGGCGAATCAAAGATGCATTAGCTGAATCACAGATCGAAGGTCAGCGCATTACCTTCGAGATCACAGAGACTGCAGCTATTGAGAATTACGAACAGACTCGAGAAATGATTATAAAATTACGTGAGCTAGGCTGCAACTTTGCGCTCGATGACTTTGGTGTTGGGTTTAACTCTTTCAGCTACTTAAAACAATTTCCCGTAGATTATCTCAAAATTGATGGTAGCTTTATTACCAATCTGGTTAATGATGAGGTCGACCAAGCATTGGTTAAATCCATGGTAGAAATATCTAAAACACTCGGTAAAAAAACCGTGGCAGAATTTGTTGAAAGCGAAGAAATATTGAGCATGATCAAATCCTACGGCATAGACTACGCACAAGGCTATTATATAGGAATGCCTGGTTCAGAGCTTGAAGGCATTGAATTTTGTCCATCACCCTGAAACAACCCGCAATGGGCCATCATCTTCAGTCTGTGGCCGGTGCAGCAATATCAATAATTCTGCCTCAGCCCTTACCAGACCACAGGTAGTAACCAGTTCTTCAGCAGTAGCACCCTGACGAACCAGCCTGTTAGCCTGATCAAGTGCACGGCCCGAAGGTTCCCGAGAATCAAGCTGATCTTGTCGTTCCATTACTCGCTTTACTTTTTGTTCTACTTTATTAAGGTTGACCGTCGCCCCTGCAGCACCGGCACAAAGAGCCCTCATATCATCGCTCAATAATTTCAGCTTATATTCGTAAGATAGGCTGCGCTGACGTTGCTGCACTGCAAGTCTTATCACCATAATTATTAATGCAATATTCAACACAGCGGCTAACACTATATAATATTCACTATACTCCATCACTTATCACCTCATGCATAACCATCAAAATAAGGATTATTTATCCTTATCATTCTCTTGATTTTTTGATTCAGTATGCTTATCACATTGCTCTTTTTTATGTTCATGCCTCGTTTGCTTAGCACTTTTCCAAGCGGCCGACTAAACTAGAAAAATTTTGCTAGGGACAATGTAACCAATCAACCATCGCGCACCACCTTTGAGAACTAAAATTCAGCAACCTCTTGCCATTCATTATTTGACAGGAGCTTATTCACATCAACCAGAATCAAGAGATTATCTTTATTGCTATAAACACCCTGAATATATTTTGAGCTTTCATCATTACCAATATTAGGTGCAGACTCTATTTCTGATGAACGTAAATAGACTACCTCCGCAACACTATCAACTAGAATACCCAATACATTACCATTAGACTCAACAATAACCACACGTGAGGCATCATCCGTTTCATACATTGGTAAACCAAAACGCATTCGGGTATCAAGTACCGTCACAACATTACCGCGCAAATTAATAATGCCGAGAATATAGGATACCGCACCAGGAACAGGTGTAATCTCACTCACACGCAGCACCTCCTGCACTTGCATCACATTAATACCATAGGCCTCCCCCTCCAATTTAAAGGTGACCCATTGAAGTACTTCATCCTCAGGATTTGTTGCCTTTTGATTCATCTTACACTCCCTTCATCCCTTTATATTTCAGGCATCTCACACTTTCTATCTACAGCGCCAACGAACAGGCGCTACAAACCTTTCGTATAAACCTGCATAATTTGTACCAAGATAAGGGTAGTTTCAAAGGATGACCTCGAGAGTCAGGGTTTTCCATCAGCATCATCGTTCAACAATGATAGCAGCGCATCAACATCCAGCAGCGCACACATTTTCTCAACTACAATTCCCCGGTACCAAGGACGCTTAGTGGAGCCAGTACGCCAACGTACATCCTTCGTCTCTATCTCTTCAACGTCAGTGACATCTCGACAGGCGATACCAATTCGCTCACCTTCAATCAATATAATACGATTGGAAGGTAAGACCTCACCATTTGATGGCACCCCAGATTCACCACTTAATTCAGCCACCAGACCTTCAAAATCGATCACCCTAATTGTTTTACCACGGTGCACCAAAACACCTAGATAACGCTTAGAATCTCCCGGCATCACTTTAATATCACCACATACTGTCAATATACCACTGAGTTTTTCAAGCGGCACAGCCAAGGTGCTTTCACCAGCATTGAAAAAAAGCACTTTAAATGACTGCATTCCCCACTCTGGAATTTGGTCTGAATTCTCAACAACATCCTGAGCTTCAACTCCAACTGCTACTACCTCAGCCACCTCAGGTGTCGCACCAGCCGTATCGATATTATCAACGGAAGCATCAGAAACAACATCTGATACCTCCTCCTGAATCTCCATCAGAAGTGAATCGAGGTATTGTGTTAATGCCTTTCCTTGGGTCGCAAGGCCTAGTGATTTGTTATCACTCATCCTGTTTTCACCGTTAAATCAGGTTTATCAAGTACCAATACATCTCGTAATAATTCGTTATATGCAACAGAACCGCGCGAGCGAGGCACTACCAGTGATACCGGGCTTCCTGCACGACTCGCTTCACGAAACTGCGTGTCAACTGGAATAACCCCATCCCACAATGTTTGAGAATAGCGTTCTTTCATATTATCTAACGCCTGCCCTGAAGCACGAGTGCGGCGATCAAAAAAAGTTGGGACGATAACATATGGGATAGGTGCCATGCGCGCGTGATTCATCATCGAAATCGTTCGCATCATACGCTCAAGTCCTTTCAACGCAAGGAATTCAGATTGAACAGGTACGATTAGATAATGACAGGCCGCCAAGGCATTAACCATTAAGACACCCAGTGTTGGTGGACAATCCAGTAACGCATAATCATAGTCATCACTTAGCTGCTCCAGACCACGCGTAATCACCAATCCCTTACCATCCTGCGTACCAAGCTGTCGATCAAGCGTTGCTAATGCTGTTGACGCAGTGAATATTGAGATCCTTTCACACTGCGTGTTGCGAATCATCTCATCAACAGGACCACTACCGTCATGAAATAGACTATAAAGGCTACGACCATCACCTTCAGGGTCATAACCCATATATGAGGTCATCGAACCGTGTGGGTCCATATCAACCAACAACACACGATGCCCTTGTTGTGATAATAATCCTGCCAGAGTCACTGCGGTAGTGGTCTTACCAACACCACCCTTCTGATTGGCAACCGCCCAGATACGCACTACTCTCCCCCTCGTGGCAAACCTAATGGAGCAGAAAGCGAGGCTCTTATGTTAACCCCAGGAATCCAGATAGGTGATATCGGTGATGAGCCCGGCACCATAACTCCCGATCTCAGCAGTTCGTCCACAGATATAGGAGTGGTGCGATGTAGTCCTGATGAACCAATCAACGCATCAAGCCTTAAAAAATCACTATTGATACGTGTATCACTCTCTGTATCAGCAATCTCATCCTCTATATCAATGATGTCGCTCTCAGATTTCACTATTTTTTCTTTCTCTTCAGACCCCGGGCGCTTCATATATCGATTAGCAGTAATGACCACCACCACACGACGATTTTTAATCTGCCCTTGCAAGGTTTCGTTACTCACTAACGGACGAAATTCCCCATAGCCAATCGCCGCCATTCTTTCAGGCTCAATGCCATGAACAGAAAAAAGCCGCACAACACTAGCAGCACGTGCAGCAGAAAGTTCCCAATTAGAGGGATATACAGTGCTTTTTATCGCCACGTTATCAGTAAATCCTTCAACTCGTATATCATTTGGAAAGGCAGCAAGAATACGCGAAATTGCTTCTAATACGGGTATTGATTGGGACTGCATTTTTGCGCTACCACTTGCAAAGAGAATGTCAGTGTTGATTTCAACCTCAATCCAGCGCTACCTCAATCCAGCGCTTATTACGCTTAACCGAGATTAAATCACGATCAATTAGCGGCTGCATCGCCGCTTCAATTTCATTGGCAATCGCACTTAATTGCGCTTCAGATAAGCCTTGCTGATCCTCTGTAGATTGATCGTCATTACTACCATCATCCTCTTCCAACATCCGTTCATTCGCCATCGGAAATTCAGAAAAATCCACTTCGTCTTCGTGGTTATCTCCTTCATGTTTATTGGCCCGGGATGGATGGCTAAAAGGGCTTTCAGGCGTTTTAATGGGGTGAGCCGTATCTGTAAACTCAAGGCTCGCCTTTTGTGGTGAACGAGCCGTAGTACCGATTTGAATAGGCTTAAGTGACT
>QIHH01000038.1 GCA_003230195.1 Gammaproteobacteria bacterium | reverse complement strand
GGCGATACGATAAACGTTGATGCCTTTGAATGCCTTTTTCTTTTTCAGGATTTCCAGCAGGTGCCACGAAATTGCTTCACCCTCCCTGTCCGGATCAGTTGCGAGATAGAGGTTTTCAGCTTTTTTCAGCGCCTTGACGATGGCATCGGTATGTTTGGCATTCTTTTCGATGAGCTGGTATTTCATCGCAAAGTCATTTTCAGGGTCCACAGCACCTTCTTTGGGTAATAAGTCGCGCACGTGGCCGTAAGAGGCGAGGATCTCAAAATCCTTGCCTAAATACTTTTTCAGCGTCTTTGATTTTGCCGGTGATTCTACGATGACAAGGTTTTTGCTCATTCAGGTGCCGTACAATATTAGGTTGATTGGTCGGTAAAAAGCCGGGTTAGTCACGCCGGATCTCATGTTATCCGGTTAGCGGCATTATTCACTGTGTGATTAAGTCGGACTTTAGTGGAGTGTCGTTTCCATGTCGTCGAAGACGATATCTTCCACCCAGCTGTAAGCGGCTTCCTGCCCCGGCTGGTTGAAGAGCACCATTAAAACGACCCACTTCATATCGTCAATGTCGATACTGCTGGTTTCGAGTGCCAACGCACGATCAATGATTAATTCGCGGGTGATAGGGGTCAAAACATTGGTTTGCTCAAGGAACAGCAAAAAGCCACGGCTTTCGGTTTCAATTCGGTCAAGCTCACTGGCGCTGTAGACGCGCATAGTGCCAGGGGTAGAGGGAATCTCTTTCTGCCCAAAAGCACCTGCTTCTCGTTGGTCTGCAAGATCCTCTAGCCAGCGGAATGCCTTACCGATCTCGCTCGGCGAAAAACCGGCCTCTTCGAGGCGAATTTTTAATGAATCATGGTCTGGGCTGACTTCTGACTCTTCGTTAATATAGTGCTCGAAGAGGTACATCAGCACGTCCAGCATGTTTTCTTTCATCAAATAGCCCTTAGTTCCTAGTGTTCATCCCGTTACGTACATAGTGGCCGCCGGGGGTCGTTTTTACGTAGTTATGCAGTTCAAGGACTAGAAGGATGGCGGAAAGTTCCTCTGCAGTCAATTCGGTGCGTTCTACCAAGGTGTCGATGGAGCTGGGATCAAAGCCGAGGCGGTTTAAAACCTTCTGTTCATTGGGGTCTAAGGGTTTGGAAAAAAGCGGCAGGGTTGATGGCTGTTCCGGGGTGGCTATGATGCTGCTTAGTGCGCCGAGTTCTTCGATGATATCTTGAGTATTTTCAACGAGTTTAGCACCATCTCGCAGTAGCGAATGGCACCCGCGCGTGAGCGGATTATGGATCGATCCGGGGATTGCAAAGACCTCACGCCCTTGCTCCAGGGCGCTTCGAGCGGTGATTAAAGAGCCGCTACGCAGGGCTGCTTCTGTGACCAGTACGCCGAGGCTCATACCGCTGATAATTCGGTTACGGCGCGGAAAATTTTCGGCGAGTGGTGGCGTGTTGAGGGGGAATTCTGTCACAAGTGCGCCATTTTGGATAATTTTCTCCGCTAGCAGACGGTTGCTTTTAGGATATCGATGGTCGGGGCCAGTGCCCATTACCGCGATGGTAGTGCCATTGTTCGTCAGTGCGCCTTTGTGGGCGGCTGTATCGATCCCTAATGCCAGACCGCTAGTGATTGCGTAGCCGTGACGAACGAGATCGCGTGCAAAAGCGAAGGTGTTTTCAGCGCCATCGGGAGTAGGATTACGACTGCCGACGATGGCAACCTGCTGTCGAGAGAGTGCTGCGACATCGCCTTGAATAAATAGCAAGGGTGGGGGATCGATTATTTCCTTTAACAATGCTGGGTATAACGGATCGGTGCAGGTAATGATGTGGTTGCCAGTCTGCTGTTGCCAGTGGAGTTGTTTTTCGGCCTGAGGCCAGTCCGGGGTTGATAAATGCGATGCGACATTTTTTGGAATGATCTTTCTATCAGTAAGCTTTTTAGGGTTTGTATTAAGGACTTCCCGTGGAGAGCCAATATCGTTTAGCAGGGCGTGAAAACGGCGAGTGCCGATACCTGGGGTGAGAAGCAGAGCCAACCAGTAGGCAAGCTCATCTTCTGAAACAGAAATTCCTTTTCCTAGTTTCATCGTTTGAGACAGATGTGGACACGAGTTATGCCGTGTTCGCGCTGTTCCTCTCTAAATTATTTATATGGTTTAACCCACCTAGTGGTGAATTATGGATTTCTCACCATATCATAGAGGCGAATGTCGCGCGATGCTTCCATGATCAGCGCGTAGCTGAAACGATTAAGTGTGCGTACGATCATCATGATCCCCGCTCGTTCGTCGGGTAGCTGAATCATTTTGCGTGTCTCTGGATCACGTACTTGCCGACCTTGCTGGAAGACCGCGAGGATATTACCCGTTTTTAGTCCATCCACGGTGCCAATATTGACAACGGCAATCTGAAATTGTGAGACGCGTGTGATACCAGCAGGTACTGAGATAATCTGTCCATTAACCTGTTTGCTAGGCGCTTTGGGATTGAAATTTTGGCTGATGGCTTGCTGTCGGCTAGGTACCAGACGGTCGCCGACAAGGACTTCTTTGGCTGAATGTTTAATTCGCAGTGTGGAAGGATCGCCAAAGGCCTCGACTCTGGCAGTGGCGAGCTTGATTGCCTCGTAGCCCAGAATCTCTTTTTTCCTTTTTGGATCGTTATAATAGGGTCTGCCTGGGCGAATGATGTCAAATTCAGAGTAGGTATTAGGAAGGCCTCGTGCATAGATTTTATGATCATTGCCACTGATCAGACGCCCCTCTTCACTTGCGGCGATATAGGCTGCATGTTCAACTTCTTCGGGCGTCATGATGAAGGGGTGATCAAGAAATTGATGTATTGCATCATACGGGATCATTGGAATGGCGTGATCCAGTTTGGAGATGCGTGGGAACGGCGAGAGGATGACCGTGTTTGGATCATCAGTGGTTCTGGTTTCATCGCGATTCACTGTTAGCACTGGCTTGCCATCGACATAGCTGAGAAAAATAACATCGCCAGGATAGATAAGATGGGGATTTCCTAATTCAGGATTGACATCCCAGATCTCTGGCCACAGCCATGGATCCTGCAGGAACTTTGCTGATATGTCCCATAGCGTGTCACCTTTGACGACAACATGTCTGTCTGGGTGGCCTTCTCTAAGATTAAGGCTATCTGCAACCGTCGCTGACGATGGCATCAGTAGCGCGAGCGCTAACAGGCTGGGTAAGATATATCCTTTAAACATGAACGCCTCTTTCATTATCAATGACCATCATCATGGCAACACCCTGTTTTCGACCGAGTTTAGCGGAAACCTTAATACACGCCAATATATGGCGTGAATGGGGTAAAGTTCTGTATCATCACGCCCTTCGATCATTTTAAAATTAATGATATTTAACAGGTTAGCGGACAGTTCATGGCACTTCTTCACATTTTGCGTTATCCCGATCCACGTTTGCGACTGATTTCTACGCCGGTTGAGGTGGTAGATGATGAAATTCGTCAGCTGCTGGATGATATGTTGGAGACCATGTATGCCGCGCCAGGTATTGGTTTGGCGGCACCGCAGGTGGATGTGACAAAGCGAATTATCACCATTGATGTCTCACCTAAAGGGGATGCGCCGGTCTGTTTGATTAACCCTGAAATTATTTCGCATGACGGCAAAGAGGTGATGGAAGAAGGGTGTCTCTCTGTGCCGGGGATTCATGAAAACGTGGAGCGTGCGGGTCAGATCAAGGTAAAGGCGCTGGATCGTGATGGTGCATCGATTGAGCTGGAGGCAGAGGGGTTGTTATCGGTTTGTATTCAGCATGAAGCCGATCACCTTGAAGGCAAAATGTTTGTAGATTATCTCAGTGAAATCAAGCGTAAGCGTATTCAGAAGAAGATGGAAAAGCAGCGTCGCTTTTCGATGTAATCAGGTAAGTTGATCAGCCAGCGTGGTTGATGAAGAGGGTAATTTGAAACCACTGAAAATTATTTTTGCCGGCACCCCTGAATTTGCGGCGGTGGCACTGCATGCGCTGTTGGCATCTGAGCATGAGGTCTGTGCCGTTTATACTCAGCCTGATCGTCCTGCTGGCCGCGGCCGTAAGCTAACCGCCGGGCCGGTGAAGCAAGCAGCGTTGGATTACGATGTGCCGGTCTATCAGCCACTGACGCTGCTCGATGCCGATGTGCAGGCAGAACTGGAAGCGCATGAGGCGGATGTGATGGTGGTGGTGGCTTACGGGCTAATTTTGCCTGTCGAGGTGCTGCAGGCACCACACTATGGTTGTATCAATATTCACGCGTCATTGTTACCACGTTGGCGTGGCGCAGCACCGATTCAGCGCGCCATCATTGCCGGTGACACGGCAAGTGGTGTGACCATTATTCAGATGGACAAAGGGCTTGATACCGGTGCGATGTTAGAAAAACGCACTTGTAAAATCACAGCGGATGACAGTGGCGGCCAATTGCATGATCGCCTTGCTATACTGGGTGCAGAGGCGCTATTGAGTAGCCTAGTGAGAATCAGTGATGGCTCGGTGAGTGGCGAGGTGCAGGATGATCGACTGTCGTGTTATGCCAGCAAAATTGATAAAAAAGAGGCGCTGATAGACTGGAGCTGTCCTGCGCTGGAGATTCGCCGCCAGATCAGTGCTTTTAGCCCGTGGCCAGTGGCCTATACACTGCTGCCGGATGGACAACGTCTGCGGATTTGGCAGGCTGTTGCGATTTCTGCTGACAGTAATTCAGTGCCCGGTACCGTGGTCGAAGCCAATAAAACAGGGATTGATATCGCCACCGATGATGGGCTGTTGCGGTTGTTACAGGTGCAGCTACCGGGGGGACGTCAGGTTAGCAGCGGTGATTTTTTGAATGCCTATGTGCTGAAGGCTGGCACCCAGTTGGGCGGTAACCACTGACGTGAAAAAACAGATGAAGGCGCGTGTGGTGGCAGTTAAGGTGCTGTTGCGGGTGATGGTTGATGGCCGCTCACTCAGTGCATCGTTACCGGAGCAACTGGCAAAGCTTTCCGATCCGAGTGAACGGCCACTGACGCAGGAGCTCTGTTACGGCGTGATGCGATACGGGATGCGGCTGGAGGCAGTGGCGCAGCAGCTATTAAATAAACCGCTTAAACGTAAAGACCGTGATGTTGAATGTCTGATTTTGCTGGGGCTCTATCAATTAATCTATATGCGTATCCCGCCGCACGCGGTGGTGGCTGAGACTGTTGAAGCGGTTAATTCAATGGGTAAGTCATGGGCCAAAGGACTCGTCAATGCGGTGTTGCGAAATTTTCAGCGCAGTGAACAAAAGCTATTAGCGCAGGCGGATAGCACTCCGGCGGGGCAATATGCCCATCCAACATGGTTATTAAAGATGATTCAGGCATGCTGGCCTGATGAGTGGCAATCGATTGTTGAAGGTAACAACCAATATCCACCGATGGTGTTACGCATCAACCCAGCGCATGGCTCTCGGGATGAGTATCTACAACGCCTGCAAGATGAAGGAATGGCAACAGCGGCGATGCCGCATGTGCCATCAGCCGTTACGTTAGCACAATCGGTTGATGTGGAGCGATTACCTGGTTTTAGCGACGGGCATATCTCTGTGCAGGATGGCGCAGCGCAGCTAGCAGAGTGGTTGCTGGATCTTCAACCGGGGCAGCGCGTGCTTGATGCCTGTTCGGCACCGGGTGGTAAATGTTGCCATATTCTTGAGCAAGCGTCGCAGGTGACAGAAGTGGTGGCGCTCGATATTGATGAATCGCGCCTGCAAAGTGTGCGCGAAAATCTGGCGCGCCTTAAATTGCAGGCGAAGATTATTTGTGGTGATGCCAGTCGTCCCGATGAATGGTGGGATGGCAAGCTGTTTGACCGTATCCTGCTGGATGCACCCTGCTCCGCCTCGGGTGTGATTCGTCGTCATCCCGATATCAAGCAACTGCGCCGAGAAGATGATATTGAAGCACTGGTGACGTTGCAGAGCGAGATCCTTGCTGCGATGTGGCCATTGCTAGCACCGGGTGGGCTGCTACTCTATGCTACCTGCTCTATTTTTCCGCAGGAAAACCATCTTCAGATTGAAAGATTCCTAGAAACCCATCATGATGCAACGGCATCGAAAGTGTTGGCTTCGTGGGGGCGTGCTATGCCGGTAGGACGACAGATTCTTCCCGGTGATGATGGCATGGATGGTTTTTACTATGCGTC
>QIHH01000211.1 GCA_003230195.1 Gammaproteobacteria bacterium | reverse complement strand
ACCTTCATCAACGATCAATGTAGGCGTAACAGGATCGCTCAACAATACCTTTTCATCATAATAAAAATCTAACTCATCACCGCCACGTAGCGTCTTTTTTGCACGACGAATACGACGACAGGAGCCGCGACTGGTCAGCCACACCGCGCCACGCTGCATCGCCATTTTTACCCGCTGTTTGGAGAGACCCGAGGCCTCAGACAGCGCATCAACAGCGTTGGTATCGCTCGCTTTAATCTCAACATGGAACTCACTGTGCGCAGGCGCTACCATCATCTATTAACCTTCATAATAAGAGACGTACACGAAGACATGCCTAATCACGGTATTTCAAAAAGAGCTGCGCATCAGATTGATCAATCCTGAACTCAAAGTGTTCCAGAAAATTCATCCCCAACAAACCAGAGGCACCATTAATATCCAGATGCTCTACCACCGCAATATCAATCGATGAAACAGCAAAGACCCCCAGCGCCATCGAGTCGATTCGATACAATAATGCTTCCGTCACGCCATTCGCCGTATTCATCTGCATTCGCTGTAACGCATCAAATTCATCTAATCCTAATAGCTGCGCCGCAGCACTATCCAATACCGTTAGTGACGCACCCGTATCAATCAACAGACGTATCTCATTGTGATTCAATGAGGCATCCACCATAAAGTGGCTACCTCTACGCACTAATGCCACTGGTGTTTCAAGTAGCTTTAAGCGAAGACGTTCAATTTCAGCCAGCATCTGCTGTGCAACATCACCAACAAAAGGGTCGTACTGCACAATATTAAGTTGTTCAATGGCGGCATCAAGGTGCGTACCTTTCACCAGCCATTTCGCTAACTCAATATAGTATTGCGTATCTGAAGCACGATGTTGCAGCAAAAATTGATACAGCTTAATTTTCGCACCAATATTATCAGGGAAAATATCTCTATCAGCCGCTTTAACGGTTTTTATAATCAACTGATCAAGCTGTGTTAGTTCAACCGTTGTTGAGGCAACGGGTATGGCTTCAAACAGCACGCTTAACGCCGGATAAAATTCCTCCTGTCGCTGATAGATTAATGCCAGTGCGATACGCTCAGCAAAGCCATGAGGTAATTGCTCAATAAATAATGACAGTAATCGAGCAGCGCCCGGTAGGTCATTACGCTGCTCACGTCTATTCACCTGTTGATTGATCAAATGGCGTGCGCTGACGACATTTCCATTTTCGCGCTCAAATGATACGTACCATTCAATAGCCTCTGCATCTTGCCCTGTATTTAATAGTATTGCGAGTGGCTCCAACGGTTGTTTTGTTGGCTGATTAATTTCATCAACTGGGTTCACATTCAAGTGAGAAGAAGAAATGATAACGGAGCGATCAACCGAGCCATCTGCCGTACTCACTGCTTCATAAGAGTTCTCATGTAATGATGGCGTTTGCGAAATGACAACCGGCGCAGACATACCAGCATCGCGCAACATCCAGCCGATACCCATGCCAGCAATCAAAACCGTCAAAATTATTAGCTTATTCATCATCGCACAATTAGCCGTGAAGTCACCTTGAATTTGAATTCGATAACTGCTCTGTCGCAAGGTATTTTTCAGCCCAGCAAGCGATTAAACCACCGGCATAACAAGCGTCCTTTTTATTTTCTAGCAGGTGCCCGGCATCATCCAGTGATACAAAACTTTTGGGATGCCGTGCCGCTTCAAAAATCTTAGCCGCGTTATCCATCGTCACGGTATCGTCGTTTGATGCATGTAACACCAGCAGCGCACAGCCCAGCTGCTTAATCGGCTGGTGCATCTTGACACCCAGCACATCATCAAGGAACTGCTGTTTCATACGGTAACGCTGGCCAGCGACAACCACCTCTGCTTCACCATTCGCCTCAATTTCGGCCTGTTCCTTTTTAAAGTGATGCAACACATGGTGTGGCTCGTACGGTGAGCCAATCGTCACCACCGCCTTTACAGAAGGGATCTCGCTCGCAGCCACTAATGCAGCCGTGCCACCCAGTGAATGACCAATCAAGATTCCCGCCGCCTGATGCTGATCGTCCAGATAGCGCGCAGCACAGAGCAGATCCTCAACATTAGTGCTAAAATTACTCTCGGAAAAGTCCCCTTCACTCTCGCCCAAACCGGTGAAATCAAAACGTAACACGGCAATATGGCGCTGTGTCAGGGCGCGACTGATGTAGTGAATCGCCTTGATGTTTTTAGTGCAGGTAAAGCAGTGGGCAATAATCGCATAGCTGCTCGGGCGGTTATCAAGCGGCATATCCAGCAGTGCCGCAATACGTTCACCAGCACGGTTATTGAAAGAAACTTTTTTTGAACGCATCTAGTTTAATATCTATTTTTTGAATAAGAGACTATCGACCTGCAACCTAATTTTCGTCCAGCCTGTTTTTTAATGTAGAAAATTGCCGAATCCATGGTTTATTTTTTCTCAATTCAGGCGGAAAAAACTCAACGATACGTTTCGCCTCCGTTCTTGATTCAAAACTACCATGCAACACCACATACCAACTACTGCGATTCTTGCGTTCAAGTAATACATAGGCAAGTTCACCATCCAGTGAACTACGAGTAATGTAGCGGATAATATTTTTTTCGTCCGGTGAACCGGCCAACTGAATAGTGTAATAATTTTCAGACTGTGCCATTAACCAGCCGACGCCAGGAATTGCCCCATCACTCGATACCTTAACCACTGCCGTTGGCGTTGCGACCACGAGTCTGGCAGGCTCATGTTTTCCAACAACAGGTGGCGGTTTTTCAGCAGCCACAGGCTTCACCACTGTTGTTAATGATGGCATTGGTTTATCCACAACGATGGGTATTATTGGTTGCGACACCACCGTTGTGATGACATCTAGCACTGGTTTTGGCGTTGTGACTATAGGCTTATCTGGCTCATCCTTAACAACAGGTGCTTGCTTTTCAGCAGGCATAGGCTTCACCACTGCCGTTAACGGTAGCGTTGGTTTGACTATGGGCTTAGGCACTGGTTTTGGCTTCTCAACAACAGCTACTTTAATCTCAGACTTCGCAACCGGCGGTTGTTCAACGACGTGAGCGGCAGCCACCGTTTGCTTAACAGAAACAGGCAGCGCAGTAGACGTGGACAATGAAGCAATGGTCATGTTATCAACTAACAACTCTTGCTCTGAATTTGATAACATAAAAATAGAGGTCACAAGCAACAACAGAGCCGCCACACCGCCGCCGATAAAATATGGCATCTTCTTCTGCCGCATCAAAATTTGTTGATGTGCCAGCCGCAGGCGCTCATCGGATACATCTCGCCCAAGCGCCAATTCTGCATGGTAATTAATACAAGCAGGCACACCGCAACCGCGCCGCTTAATCATCTGCAATTGAGATGGGGTAAACTTAATTTGCGCCGAATTTTCAAAGCGCTCATTAAGATAGGCGAGCGTATCCTTCTCGGTAAAGCGCGGCAGTGGGTGCACTTCAAACCATTTCTCTTTAAAAGCAGACATGCCATAAGAGGCAATATTGTTACGCAGTGCCGGGCTAGCACAAAGAATAATATCAATATTGCCCCCCTGCTCAGTCACCGTTCGCTTAATCGTCGCCAACGTCTCCAATCCATACGATGAGATATTTTGTGCGTCATCAACAATCACCAGCGGAGATGGCTGATTAGCATCATACCGAATCAAACCATTCACCAGCGACTCAAAATCGCCCCCCTGCTTGGCAAGGAACACCTGCCCAAGTGCATCGATAATATGATCAACACCCAACGGGTAGTCTGCATAAATGTAACAGAGCTGCCAACGATCAGCAGCCTCGCTAATCAGCTGACGAATAAATGAACTCTTACCTCGGCCATGCTCCGCAATAATCACCTGCATCGGCCCGTGATTAGAGAGCGCGTTTTGCACATGCGCCATCAATGACGCCAGCGCATCGGTTTTCAGGTAATAAACGGGAGGGGCATCATAAAATAGAGAAGGATCGTGTAAAAAAGGGGCTGGTTTTTTCTGGCCGTTAACGAGATCAGCCTGGGTATCAGGGTTAGCACCCACTGACAACCCAAATTCATCGATTTTTTGCTCTACATTTCTGGACATATATTCACTATAAATCGAAGGGGAATTTTGGCATAATTACAAATAGAATCAATATGATATCTGTTCTGATGCCTTAAAAAGGAAGTCATTCCCTATTACCTCCTAGAAAAGCAATATCATACGACATGCCATCATTCGGTGCCATGACTCTTATACAGAAAACTTAAAGATGACATACCCACAACCAACAGACTAAAATCGCGGCACAATTTTCCAAAAACTATTCCGGGATTTATTCAGGGTGTTGCTATGAGTAGAGTGTTAATCATCGGTGCGGGCGGCGTTGGCCGGGTTGTGACCCACAAATGTGCGCAACTGCCTGATGTCTTTAGTGATATCTGGCTGGCGAGCCGCACGGTTGCAAAATGCGAGCAGATTGCCAGTGAAATCGATGATAATCGTATCAAAACCGCCCAGGTGAATGCCGATAATGTAGCAGAGCTAGTGGCATTGATCCGCAAAATCGAGCCGAAGATGATCATAAATGTGGCGCTGCCCTATCAGGATTTAACCATCATGGATGCCTGCCTGGAATGCGCCATAAACTACCTCGATACTGCTAACTATGAGCCACTGAATGAAGCCAAATTCGAATATAGCTGGCAGTGGGCCTACCAGGCGCGTTTCAAGGAGGCAGGCATCACTGCGCTGCTTGGTTCTGGCTTTGATCCCGGTGTGACCAACGTCTTTACCGCCTACGCACTCAAGCACCATTTTGATCAGATCGATACCATTGATATTCTCGATTGTAATGCGGGCGACCATGGCTACGCCTTTGCCACCAATTTTAATCCTGAAATCAATATCCGTGAAGTGACTGCCAACGGACGCTATTTTGAGCATGGCCAGTGGATTGAAACCCTGCCGATGGAGATTTCACGTGTGTTTGATTTCCCGCAGATCGGCCCGCGCAAGATGTTTCTGCTATACCACGAAGAGATGGAATCACTCGCCAGACACATTCCTGGCGTGCAGCGGATGCGATTCTGGATGACCTTTAGTGAGCGCTATCTAACACATCTTGAGGTGTTCCAGAACATCGGCCTTGATAGCATTGAACCCATTGAATTTCAGGGGCAACAGATCGTACCGTTGCAGTTCCTTAAGGCACTGCTACCAGACCCGGCAACGCTTGGCCCACGCACCAAAGGCAAAACCAATATCGGTTGTATCATCACAGGCCATAAAAATGGCAAACCGGTATCACGTTATATTTATAATATATGCGATCACGAGACATGTTTCAAAGAGACCTATGCGCAGGGTGTCTCATACACCACTGGCGTACCGGCGATGATCGGTGCCAAGCTGATGCTTGAAGGACAATGGTCTGGTGCGGGTGTATGGAACATGGAACAGTTTGATCCAGATCCTTTTATGGCAGATCTTAACAAATATGGCCTGCCATGGCATGATGTTGAATGCGATATCAATATCGATAACCTGCCAACTGAATAATAGCCAGTTCGCTTAAGCGATGACCTATATACCTCCACTACCCTCACCCTGCTTTCTATTAGAAGAGGCAAAGCTCAGAGAGAATCTTGAGCTGATCAAGCGCGTGCAATTGACATCAGGCTGCACCATTATCCTTGCCCTGAAGGGCTTTGCGATGTGGTCTGCCTTTCCAATGGTACACGACTATCTCTCTGGTTGTGCTGCCAGTTCATACAATGAAGCACGCCTCGCATATCACCACTTTGGCAGGCACATTCACCTCTACGCACCCGCTTATAGCGATGCCGAATGGCCTGAATTGGTGAAGCTATCTAGTCGCATCTCTTTTAATTCACTGAGCCAGTGGCAACGTTTTAAAGATCAAACAGCAGGTGTTTCATGCGGGCTACGGGTTAACCCCGCTGTCAATGAAGTGAAGACCGATCTCTATAACCCTTGTAACGAGCAGTCACGCCTCGGTATTCCTGCTGCTGAACTGACAGATGGCTTACCTACTGGCATCGAGGGGCTACATGTCCATGCACTGTGCGAATCTGATGCTGATGCGACTGAACGCCTGATTGCAGCGGTTGAAGAGCGCTTTGGCCATCTGCTACCGCAATTAAAATGGCTCAATCTTGGTGGTGGTCACCTGATAACAAGGCAAGGTTATGATGTTGAGCGTTTGATTCGTGTA
>QIHH01000239.1 GCA_003230195.1 Gammaproteobacteria bacterium | reverse complement strand
AACACTTTGCCGAGTGGTAAAAGGTGGCAAGGTACCGACATCATATATTACCCTCAACCAAAAAAATGGTTCACGCACCATTATTCATCATCGCGATCTGCCGGAGTTTAGTTTTGATGATTTTATTCAGATTGATCTCTCATCCTGCGGCTGGCTCCACTTTGAAGGGCGTAATGTGAGTGAAACGGAGAAGATGTTGGCTTATGTTGCTGCCAATAGCCCTGATTTATCCTGTTCACTGGAAATAGAAAAGGTTCACCCTGAAATTAAGGTTCTCTTTAAATATGCGGGTACGCTATTGTTTTCTAAAAATTACGTTTCAGAACATGAAGAGAGTAGTGGTATAGGTGGTGCGATTAACTTTCTTCAAGCACAACATAGGGAGTTTCCAGATAAACAGATTGTCTGTGCTTGGGGTGAGAATGGTGCTTATGGCATCGATCATCATGGGGTTGTGTACTATGCAGCGCCCTCCTCTCCTGATAACGTGGTTGATACACTTGCGG
This sequence comes from Gammaproteobacteria bacterium, assembly GCA_003230195.1. Taxonomy (GTDB): domain Bacteria; phylum Pseudomonadota; class Gammaproteobacteria; order SZUA-140; family SZUA-140; genus SZUA-76. The sequence continues at coordinate 5,753 of QIHH01000239.1, read as the reverse complement.
CTGGTGATGCCTTTAACGCGGCGGTGATTGATAGTTTGGTTAAAGGCCAGTCAACCGAAGAAGCGATCAAAAACGGCTGCCGGATTGCGGGGCAGAAATGTGCTCATGTCGGACTCGATTTCATTAAGATGGGCTAACATACTACTAATTAATGGATGGATAATGGAAGGCGGTTGATGCGGGGTTATGATCAAATCGCTTTGAATTCAGTACTTGTTCATATAGTCACTATATGGGCATTGACGTTGGGCACTATTCGGTGCAATGTCAATCGTGAGCCCTTGATATCGTTGTTAATGTCGTTACTTTGGGCGATGGCCGCTGAATCATAAGGTCATCCTTTGTGTTGTGGGTGATAGCGGTAGAAACTCTGGCAACAGAGAGACCTCAGAGAAATGTCATGCGACTAGCTTTACCCACCTCGATCTTTCAGCTAGCGCTGATCGGTTTTTTTCTTGCGGCGTTGCCGCCCTCGATAGCGTTGGTAAATACGTTTATTCGCATCGACAAACTGTCGGCACAGATGCAGCTTGCGGTGCATGATTCGACTCAGGCGGTGGAGGCTGGTCGTATTATCATGACCCAGGTGTTGAATTTGGAGCGTAGCTCCGGCCAGTATTGGGTACTGCACGACCCGGCAGTGTTGCAGCGTTATGAAGGCCAGCGCGAGCAGCTAAGCGAGGCGATGTCGCGCCTTGAAGCTGTGGTACCAGGAGAGACGTTAGTGCCGGATGGGGTGCTATCAATGCGGTTGAGGCAGATATACGAATACGAAAAACAGCTCTACCAGCAGTTGCGTACGGTCGTCGACGGGCTTTCTCAGGAGACGGCTTCACCGTTGACGAAACAATACGATTTAACCCGCTTAGCACAGACTATCCCTTTTGAAGTGACACAGATGATCTCCGCACAGAGTAACCAGATGACATTGCAGGTGAAGCAGGTGCAGCGCTTGTTGCTGCTACAGGCGCTAGCTCTGATCCCGCTGGCGCTGATTCTGGCAGTGATTTTTAGTGTATTGATCATCCGTCCACTGCGTCACCTAGGAGCGGCTATTCGCCGTCTGGGCGCCGGTGAATTTAGTACCGTTGTGACGGTGAGTGGCCCGCAGGACATCCGTGAGCTAGGCGAACATCTGGACTGGTTGCGTCTACGGCTCTCTGAGCTGGATGAACAGAAACGACTTTTCCTGCATCATGTCTCTCACGAGTTGAAAACGCCCCTTACCTCACTGCGCGAAGGGGCCGAGCTGTTACGTGACGAGGTGGTGGGTAATCTTAATGACGAGCAGCGCGAGGTGGCGGATATCCTACGTGATAACAGTTTGCAACTGCAGGCGCAGGTAGAGGCGTTACTAAATTTTGATGCTGCTCTGGCTCAGGAGGCGCTACAGCATCAGGAAATTATCGCCCTGCATACGTTGTTGCCAGAAATTATCGACAAACACCGTTTGGCATTGCGCGCGCGCGGTATAGAGGTGCTCACTGCGTTGCAGCCGGTCAATTTATATGGCGAACGTGAACAGGTACGCACTTTACTGGACAATTTGTTGTCCAATGCAATCAAATATTCGCCGCGGGATGGGAAGGTGCAGTTACGGCTGCGAAAAGAGGATGAGCAAGTCTGTGTAGAGGTTCTCGATGATGGTCCCGGTATCGATAAGGCGCTAAGCAGACAGATCTTCGAACCCTTTTTTCAGGGCCCACAACTGGCTCGTAGTCATGTCAAAGGAACCGGTCTGGGTCTGGCAATCGCGCAGCGCTATGCTCGGCTGCATGGTGGAAGTATCGAGGTGCAGGATTCAGAGGGTGGTGCGTATCTGCGTGTTACCCTACCTTTGCACAGTACAGGAGAAAGTAGTGTTTAAAGGAATGGCACAAACAATTATATGCCGATACGCAATCGGGATTATTAGCGCAATTTTGTTGACGGCTTGCGCCCAATTGCCACTGCCAGCAGATTCGTCACCGCAAGTGCCACAGGAAAGCTCATGTGGCAACGTACTGGAATTTTATACGGCTGTTTCTCATCTTTCAGATCTGTCCCAGAAAGAGATATTGCAAGCACTGCGTGCGGATGTTGTGGAGAATAATGAGGCCTGTAGCCAGCTGCGTCTGACGCTAATGCTCAGTCGCCCAAGCACGACCTATCAGGATGATGAGGCGGCACTTAGTCTACTAGCTGTAATTTTGCACGATTTCGTTGCGAGTCAACACCCTGCGCGTGGCTTGGCCCTGTTGCTAGTCGAGGAGATCGATGAGCGCAATCGCTTGCGTGCAACGGGTCGTGCTTTGCAACAACGACTTAAGCAGGGGCGTAGCGCCGCCGCAGTGCTGCGTCATCAGTTGCAGGCGCTGCGCTTGCAGCTGGATCAGCTAAAATCTATCGAACAGGATATCAATGAAAAAGAGCGTGCTGGTGTCGGTGTTAACCTCAAGCCAGAGACGGACAGGGAACCCCATGAGCCAAAGTAAGATACTGCTAGTTGATGACGATGTCAGCCTGCTGAAACTGTTGTCGATGCGTCTCAAGGCCAGCGGATTTGTGGTGGACACAGCCAGCAGCGGTCGTCAGGCGCTGGCTCGTTTGCCCACTTTTCAGCCACAGCTGATCATTACCGATCTTCGTATGGAAGGGATGGATGGGATGGCGCTGTTCAATGAGGTTCATGCACGTTACCCTTCGTTGCCGGTGATCATCCTCACGGCTCACGGCACTATTCCTGACGCCGTTGATGCTACCCGAAAAGGCGTGTTCAGCTACCTCACCAAGCCATTTGACAGTCAGGAGCTACTGGATAACATCTCGGCTGCTCAGCGTCACAGCTACCCACAAAATGATGATGGTATTTCCAGCGATGAGCAATGGAGACGTGAAATCATCACCGTCAGCCCGTGCATGGATGAGCTACTCAAGCAGGGCTGGCGGGTCGCGCAGACGGACGTTAGTATCATCATCCACGGCGAAAGCGGTACTGGCAAGGAGAGTCTGGCACGAGCCGTACACAGTGCCAGCCCACGCCGGGAGGGGCCATTTGTCGCGATCAATTGTGCTGCCATTCCCGAAGCGCTACTGGAATCGGAGCTGTTCGGCCACCGCAAAGGGGCCTTCACAGGTGCCGATCGTAACCATACCGGCCTGTTTGAAGCCGCCAACGGTGGTACTTTGTTTCTTGATGAAATTGGTGACATGCCACTGGAATTCCAGGCCAAATTGTTACGCGTGTTACAGGAAGGTGAGGTAAGGCCGGTGGGGATGACTCAATCACTGTCGGTGGATGTACGGATTATCTCTGCGACTCATCGAGACCTTGAGGCCGCTATCGATGAACGTCAGTTCCGTGAAGACCTTTACTATCGCCTCAATGTCGTGATGCTGGAGTTACCGGTACTGGCTGAGCGTTGCGAAGACATTCCTTTACTCGCCAACCACTTTCTGCGTCAACTGCAGCAGCGTAGTAAAAATTGTATCGCCCGTTCCTTCTCTCGCGAGGCGATGGAACGGCTCATGGCAGCTCCCTGGCAGGGAAATATCCGTCAATTACTTAACGTGGTCGAACAGGTTTCGGCGCTAACCACCACCCCGGTGATTTCCGCGAGCCTGATACAACGGGCTTTGCGTGGCAAAGGCAAGGAGATGCTACCGATGGGTGAGGCGGTGAGCCAGTTTGAGCGCGACTATCTGGTGCAGATTCTACAGATGACTCGTGGTAACGTATGCCAGGCCGCTCGTTTAGCACAGCGCAACCGCACTGATTTTTATAAGTTATTGAGCCGCCATCAACTGGAAGCAGCTCTGTTTCGTCACAAGCAGAGTTCTTAGCAGTTTCCTAACCAGCACCCCTTATATCTTCTTAAGATCGCCCTGTTCAGGCCGTTAAGCTATTGACGACGTCTTCACTGATTTTACAGCGATGACGCTGCGTAACAAAATGGGGAGATAATTATGGTGATATTAGCAAACCGAATATTATGTGGCTTGCTGCTGTTTGCTGTGGCCGCTATCCCTGTGGCGTTGGCACTGCCCCCGAGCTATGTTGTGCCTATGGTGGAAAAGGGGGCTAAGACCTTTTATATACAGGGTGAAATCACAGGGCTCGGTGCTGTTGATTTTCTCGTTGATACCGGTTCCAGCTACAATACCATTGATGAGAATAGTCTCGCAGTGCTACAGGAACAGGGCCGAGTCAGCTTTGTTAAAGACTTGATGGGCACCCTCGCCAACGGCCAGCGCACGCGAGTGGCTGTGTACCGTATTGATGTGATCCGCTTGGGTGACGACTGCGAATTGCGTGATATAGAAGCAGCGGTGTTCCCTGGTCGCACACGCCACATTCTAGGTCTCAGTGGTCTGCGCAAGGTGGGTAACTTCACTTTCTCTTTTGATCCTCCACAACTGATGTTTTCTAATTGCATCACAGCGGCTGTGAGTACTACGCAGCGATAAGCACCTCTCTCCGCTTGATCTTTTGGATTACCCTCCCTGTTGCTAATTTGCGACATAAGTAACTTTTTGTTTATAAAGAGTTTTTTATCTAAAATAAAAAAATCTGTCTGTCTAAGGTGACAGTTAGTGTTATATGCCAAAGCCATTTCTTTCTTTTAATTGTCAAGTAACTCATTGAATTTATTTGATATATTGATGTTTGGCATGACTTGTGCTTTATCATTATTAACAGTCATGCGGCTACGGCCAAGACTAGATGGACTGGCATAAGTGTTATCTTGCCTAAACTCAAAAAAAACGGAAGAGGATTATGTGATGAATATGAAACATTTTTTAGCTGGATTGGCTTTTACTGTTGCTGCAGGCAGTGCTTGGGCGGGTGACGATAAGAGCTTTAGCGAACTCGATACCAATAGCAGTGGCACCATTGACAGAACAGAGGCTGCCGTTGTGCCGGAGCTATCTGAGCAGTGGGTTGTGCTGGACATTAATATGGACGGTAAGCTGGAGGAGGCAGAATTCGCTAAATTTGAAGCGGGGTCTGGTGATTAAAGGCAAACCATTTCATGGAATGGTGAGTCTCTAACTCCTCTTAGAGACTCCTCAACGGTGTACGGAAACACCACCGGTTTGGTCTATTTCTATGTTAAGAGAGACTTAACCATTCAGAAAGCACTGGCTTGTCCGGTGCTTTCTGATGTCTGGTACGGCAACAAGTCAGAAAAACAGGTATCATTACTTCTTGCACTAATGCTTGTGACTCGGAACCACAGATGATCCATATCTACGATAAAAAAGGCTTTACCAAGCTCTTTTCGCACAATGGCGAAAGCTTTAAAGGCCTTGATCTCTCAAAAGCGGTACTTAAAGAGGCGAACATGATTCAGATGGATTTGCGTGAGGTCAATCTCAGTCACGTGGATCTCTCCAATGCCGACCTGCGGATGGCCAACCTAACCAGAGCTAATCTCTCCAATGCCAATCTGGTGGGGGCTGATCTTGACGGTGCGATTACCGACGGCTGTGATATGACCGGTGCGATACTCGTGGCACCCGTCTCTGCCGATGAAAATGGCAACGTTGCCATTGCGATTGATTCAATAGGCAAACGCAGCAGCTAGTCGATTCTTCCTGCCCCACCCTCAAATTTGCTAAGATCTCCGCCCATGGATGTAACCTATATTATTGACCCTTTGAACGATGCCCAGAGAGAAGCGGTTGCCGCACCGCCGGGTAACATGCTGGTGCTAGCCGGTGCCGGTAGTGGCAAAACGCGTGTTTTGGTGCATCGTATTGCGTGGCTGATT
>QIHH01000064.1 GCA_003230195.1 Gammaproteobacteria bacterium | reverse complement strand
GGTGGTCGGCGATGTCTCCATTGGTGAAGATGCATCACTCTGGCCGATGGTAGTGGCGCGTGGCGATGTTAATTCGATTATTATCGGCGCACGTACCAACATCCAGGATGGCTCAGTGCTGCATGTGACAGCTGATAATGAATATAATCCTGGTGGCAGCCCGCTGGTGATTGGTGAAGATGTAACGGTGGGCCACGGTGCGATTTTACATGCTTGTACGATCGGTAATTTTTCGTTGGTGGGTATGGGTGCAACGGTACTGGATGGCGCAGTGATCGAAGACCGGGTGATGGTGGGTGCAGGTGCGTTGGTTGCACCGGGTAAAACATTGGCGAGTGGCTACCTCTATGTGGGCAGTCCCGCACGACAGGTGCGCCCACTTAAAGAAAAAGAGCTTTCATGGTTGGAGTATTCATCCGCTCACTATGTGATGTTAAAAAATAACCACATGAAAGTGAATTGAAATCTAGAACCGAAGTGGTCAGGCGGGCGGTCAGTAATGAAAAAATATAAACAAGGAAGCGTTATGATTAAACTCTATAGTTTTGGCCCCGCCTTTGGTGTGCCAGACCCAAGCCCATTTGTGATGAAGGTAGATGCGTGGCTGAGGATGTCAGGTATGCCATTTGAGCATATTAGCAATGTTGCTAATCTACGCAAAGCTCCCAAGGGCAAGTTGCCTTTTATTGATGATGATGGAAAAATAGTTGCAGATTCACACCTGATTATCAATTATCTACACAAGCAGTATGGCTCACCATTAGATGAGGGGTTAAGCCGTGAGCAGCGTGCGATGGCGACATTGGTCGGCAAGTCGTTAGATGAGCAACTCTATTGGTGCCTGGTCTATTCACGCTGGGTAAGGCCAGATACTTGGCCGCTTGTGAAGGAGACATTTTTTAATGCAGTGCCAGCACCGATGCGAGGAATTGTCTGTTGGGTGGCGCAACGCAGGGTGAAACGCTCGTTATATCTTCAGGGGTTTGGGCGACACTCTGATGAAGAGATTTTGGCGATGACGACAGAGATGTTTCAGGCGTTGTCAGACCTGTTGGGTGATAAGACTTATTTTTTAGGCGAGAAACCATCGACGCTGGATGCTACTGCTTACGGTTTCCTATGTGAGTTTATTCTCAGCGATATCCATAATTCGTTTAGTGAGCGTGCGCGTCGTTTTGATAATTTGGTGCGTTACTGTGGGCGTATTCGAGATGAGTATTACGCGTCATAATCTGGCGAGTGGCATGGCTATCCGTTAACGATATTTTTCAATGCGCTGACCAGCGTTTTACATTCATCATCGGTACCGATGGTGATGCGCAGGTATTGATCAATGCGTGGCTTATTGAAGTAGCGCACAATGATATTTTTGACGCGTAGCTGGCTTGCCAAATCAGCCGCATCATGTTCTGGATGTGTGACAAACAGAAAATTTGCCTGCGATGGGATGATGTTAAACCCGAGTGCATTGAGTTGTGTGGTAAGCAGTGCACGAGCGCTGATGATGCGCTTGCGCGTGTATTCAAAGTGCGCCTTGTCTGTGATGGCAGCACAAGCGCCACTAATTGCAATGCTGCTGAGCGGGTATGAATTGAAGCTATCTTTAACGCGCGTTAGCCCCGCGATTAACGCCTCATTGCCTAATGCAAAGCCCACTCGCAGCCCAGCCAGTGAGCGCGATTTTGAAAGTGTCTGTATCACTAATAAATTCGGATATCGGTCGATCAACGTCACTGCCGAGGTGCCGCCAAAGTCGATATAAGCTTCGTCGATGACGACCGCTGAGTCGGTATTCTTTTTAAGCAGCGCCTCAATCGCATCAACCCCGATGCCATGACCAGTCGGCGCATTGGGGTTGGGAAAGATGATGCCACTGTTGGGGCGCTGGTAGTCATTCACATCGATCTCAAGGTTTTTATTTAATCGAACCGTTTCAGCTGTAATATTGTAGAGCTTGCAATAGACCGGATAAAAACTATAGGTGATGTCCGGAAAGAGCAATGGCTTGCCGTGTTGAAACAGCGCCTGAAAGGTGTGCGCCAGTACTTCATCTGAGCCGTTACCCACAAAGACCTGTTTGGGTTTGAGCTGGTAATACTGCGCGATTGATCGGACTAACCGCTCTGAGGTTGGGTCAGAATAGAGCCGCAGGGAGTTGCCGGTCTCGATCTCAATCGCAGTGAGGGCCTTGGGTGATGGGCCATATGGATTTTCATTCGTATTTAGCTTGATCAGATCATTGATCTTTGGTTGCTCACCGGGTACATACGGGGTGAGTTGATGAACGATAGGGCTCCAGAATTTGCTCATAACGGCGTGGGTTTTTGGCAGCGCTGGCTACTCAGTAGTTTATTGTACTGTAAGGATGCATCAAGTGTAGCAGATGTTTTGAGGTCTGTCGGAACCACTGGCCGCTACAGGTGAGATAGCCAATGGTTCCGGTCAGAATTGAAGCGAATTTATTGGTTAGCGCAGGTTTATTTTGCCCCTTCGCGTTTTAAAATCGCCATGTCGTATGAGATGCGTTGTTGTTCATTAAGGGCATTGCGCATCTCGGTCAGATGATCGTAACGCAGTTTCATGATTTCAGTTTTAACGGCCATAAACTCTTCGATTTTGGCGTGGATTGCTTTTTGATTCGCACTATCTTTTGCAGTCATCACATTCATCTCTTTCTGTAGCAGCCCCGCCGTTGCCTTTAGCACCGCGTGCTGCGTGCCAAGTTCAAGGTGCATCTTATCGACAGCCACACGCTGCTCATCAGAGAGCGTTTTAGCCCAGCTAGGTGAGAAGTGATGTCCTTTCTTTTTATGGCCGCCTTTATGTTTATCACCATGGTGCTCTTTCTTCATCTCGCTATGATGCCCTTTTGCCCCCCCCTTTTCGTGGTGGCCCCCTTTATGCTCTTCGCTTGCGAGCGCTGGGTTGGCAAAAGAAAACATCGAAGCGAGTAACAGCGAGCCAAGTAATTTGTGATTCATCAGGATTCTCCTTGTGTTTGGTGATTTGAAGATAGCCTATCTGCTGGCGAATTCATACAATACACACTTCAAAAAATTGATTGGCAATATCGAGGTGTAGAGAGCCGCATGGAAAAATTTGATCTGGAAGGACGAGAGTTCGTTGCGTTGTGTGACCTGATGAAGCTGGTTGGGCTGTGTCACAGTGGCGGCACGGCAAAGACCTTGATTTTAAACGGTAATGTCACGGTCGATGGCGAGATTGAGCGGCGCAAACGCTGCAAGATTCGCCACGGACAAATTGTGGAATTTGATGGGCAGCAGGTTGTGGTAGAGTAAGTGGCTTCGTATCTAATCGATTATTTAACCTTACTTTTTCAAGGGAGAGCGCGGTGAAATTTTTTAAGAGTGTAATAATTTGTGCGGCGGCATTGATCTCATTTAATGCGCTGGCAAGTGACAGAACACCATCGGCGGAAGGAGCCGTGGTTTACATTGTTTCACCAGTGAATGGTGAAGTGGTTACCTCTCCAGTGAAGGTTATATTTGGTCTGAGCGGGATGGGTGTTGCCCCTGCCGGCAGTGAAAAAAAGAACACCGGCCATCACCACCTGCTGGTCGATGGTAAAAAATTGCCCGCGATGGATAGCCGCATGGGCAAAGAGGTAAAACATTTTGGCGGCGGCCAGACTGAGACAGTGCTCGAACTGGCGCCTGGTGAACATACTTTGCAGCTAATACTGGGTGATAAAGGCCATGTGCCACACCAGCCACCAGTGGTCTCCAAAAAGGTGACGATTATAGTAAAATAACGGCTTAACTGTATTGATGGCCGGGCAGCCTAAAGGTTGCCCGGCTTTTTTGTTTCTGAAAATGAGTGCAAAGAATGAGTGAAGATAGTGAAGAATTACGTGCCAAGCTAATCAGCGAGACAGGCAAGCTGGAGTGGTCAGAGCTGGAGCGCCATTTTGCGCGCGGTGCGCTAGTGGCTGTTAACCCGGGTATTGACTTGATCGATGTCGCGCTCTGTATTGCCAATGATGACAAAGCCACGATGGGAAAATGGTTCGATGCTGACACCGTGCGCTGTGCCGAAACCGCAGATGCCGAAGCGTGGGTCAAGACCCAGCCGCTTTTCTGGGCGGTAGTGATAGCACCGTGGGTGGTGATTCAGGAGATTGATGATTCGGCGGAGTCGCCAGAGCTGCACTGATCCCTCTTCTCATGTGTAGTTTTGATGTATAAAAAAGTGGATTGGGAGTTTGTTTTTATAAATTCAAGAAATGGGTCGATATTACTGAGTATGACGATAATTTTCTGATTGTATTAGTGAATGTACAAAATGAACGCGCACATAGGCTATACTCCATTGAGTCAACCCAAACAGCGAGCCGCTAGTCAACGTGATTAAGCCAATAAATCAAAATAATGCTATTGAATCAATGACTTTTGCCATTGTTTTTGAGCAAATTTTTGATGATTCTGTTTTGCAATCTTTTTTAAGGCTTGAATCAGCATTGTCCTCAGAGCTGCCATCATTCAATAAAATGAATAAGCTGGAAGTGCGTCTTGATGGTGATATGGTGGATAATAAAAACGTGGGTGTGAGTGGGGGCTTTAGTGGTGTTGTGGCTCAGAGTTTCTTGGAAAATGGAGCTCGGCACTGGGCTCTTACTGCAAATGAAAATACAATTTCTGCTACATGCTATTACTATGACTCTTGGGAAGTGGAATCGGCAAAGGCTATGCGTTATATACGAGAAGCAGTTAATTCAGTTCGTGATACAGGAAATCTTGTGAAAATAGTTGTGTTACGTACGATTGATAAGTTTCTTACAGACCTTGCAGCGATAACAACTGAAAGCCCGTATCAGATTGCTAGCATTTTTAATGCGGACTCAGACTATATAACAAAGCAGGCAGTGAATTCTGGGCCTTTATGGCATGTATTTCAAGGCTGGTTTGAAGATATTAACAATCCTGAAAGCATGTGCCTAAATGCTCTTAATTTAAGCAGTACGAATCGTGGTGATGCGCTGGTTGCTGGGATTGATCATAATTGTCAGCTTCAACTAAAAGAGTCTATTAATGATTTTGAGAAACTCGAAGGCTATTTTGGAATGCTGCATGATGCGAATAAACGAATTATTCGTAATGTATTAAGTGATGAATCAAAAAACATCGTTGGACTGTAAATAACTATGGCTAGCTATATAGGCACATTGCCAACAAATAGTATTGGGTGCGCTGTTCATGCGGTTGCGCCTATTAGTGACCGCACAACAACAGCATCTAATAATTGTGATTCGAGTTTTCTTCGGGTCAAAAGCACATTGGCTTGTCTCGCGATTTTTGCAACGGCTTCAGTTGGTTTAATTGCACCGCAGTCCTCGCTTGTCAGGAGTACGATACCAGCCCTTTCGATTGGCTCAACATTTGAGCAGCGACCGGATGAAATTATTGGGAGTCTTCAGAGGTTATATCAAATTGACCACCCAAGGAATGTTGCTACGTACCTTGCTTCGATTCCTGATGTAGTTACTTTTTTGTTTCGTATCAATAGTCTTATTAGGGATGTTTTTGGTAACGTAGCTCTTAGCTTGTCAGTTTGGGAAAGCCACGAGGATGATGATTCTCAATTACAATTAATTGTTGATTCGGGTGTGCAGGACATCGATGATGTTCTTGATTTAGAGGATAGGATGTTTGAGCTGATTCAAGAAGATCAACTTTTAAATATGGGTTTTCCGTATGTCACCATCAGCCACGCATAGTCACTCTTTTAGCCCAGAAGACTTTTATCGTTTAGCAGGTGATTTATATGATGGTTTGGGGGTTAACGATACCGAGGCAATTAAGAGAACTATCGTAGGTCGGTCTTACTACGCTGCTTTTTTAGCTGCAAGAAATGCTTCCGGAATACTTTCTACCTCGAAAAGTGTTCATAATATGGTTGTTGAGCATTGGAAAAGGCATGGCAAGATTAGTGTCAGCAATCGACTGCAAGAATTAAAAGCTAAACGCGAAGAAGCTGATTATGTTACTAGCAGGACGGTTAATAGCCGGGATGCTCAGCGTGCGTTAGGCCTCTGTAAGAAGATTTTGGCCGAAATTTCTTAAGGTGGAATGATAATATTCATCAGTGTATAGCTTAGCTGCGGCGAAGCAAAATCCGAGTTACTGGGGAGCTGGAATGTATTCCCTTGGTTACCCTTCCGTTCTCGCGTAAAATAACCGGCCGAAAATCTGTCGGGTGGTGTTTAAACGGGTGTGGCATGTTTTATCAAGATCAATTCGATGTAATAGTGGTGGGTGGTGGCCATGCGGGTACGGAGGCTGCGCTGGCGGCTGCGCGTTTGGGAGTGAAAACGCTGTTGCTGACCCACAATATCGATACCTTGGGGCAGATGAGCTGCAATCCGGCGATTGGTGGTATCGGTAAGGGGCATTTGGTTAAAGAGGTCGACGCGCTGGGTGGTCTGATGGCGAAAGCCGCCGACAGAGCCGGGATTCAGTTTCGTACCCTGAATGCACGCAAAGGGCCTGCGGTTCGCGCCACACGTGCGCAGTGCGACCGTGTGCTTTACCGGAATGTGGTGCGCCCTGCCCTGGAAAACCAGTCCAATCTCGCCCTCTTTCAGCAATCGGTCGACGACCTGGTTGTCGAAAGCGGGCGTGTTGCCGGGGTCGTTACCCAGTTGGGGCTGCGCTTTCGCGCTCGGGCGGTGGTGTTGACGGTCGGCACCTTCCTCGGCGGGGTTATCCATGTCGGCATGCAAAATTACGCAGGGGGGCGAGCGGGAGATCCGCCAGCCAATGCGCTGTCACGCCGTCTGCGTGAGTTGCCATTTACCGTCGATCGCCTCAAGACCGGCACCCCGCCTCGCCTGGATGGCCGAACCATCGATTATTCTCAGTTAACAGAGCAGCCGGGGGATACGCCGTTGCCGGTCTTCTCATATATGGGAAAAGTGGCCGATCATCCGCGCCAGATCTCCTGTCATATCACCCACACCAATGAAAAGACACACGACATTATTCGCGCAGGTCTCGACC
>QIHH01000263.1 GCA_003230195.1 Gammaproteobacteria bacterium | reverse complement strand
TTTGATTCGCCAATACCATGTACGGCCATCGGCTCGATCAATGTGCTAACGATGGTCATGCGGGGGTTGAGTGATGACATTGGATCCTGAAAAATGATCTGCATGTCACGTCGAAAGGGGATCATCGCTTTACGCTGTAGGTGCGTGATTTCCTGCTGCTTAAAGGCTATCGTTCCAGCGGTTGAATCGACCAGGCGCAGAATCGCACGCCCCAGCGTGGTCTTGCCACAACCAGACTCACCCACCAATGCAAGTAACTGCCCTTTAGGGATTTGCAGGTCAACACCATCAACCGCTTTAATATAATCAACAGTACGATGAAAAAGCCCTTTTTTGATCGGAAAATAGACTTCAAGTTGCTGCACATCAATCAAAGGAGGCTGTGCTCTCTCTTTCTCAGGTGATGCCGCAGGTGGTGGGTTCTCGACTAACTGCAGATCGCGTTGACGTTTGAGGTTTTCTGGCAGTGCTGCCAATAGCTGTTTAGTGTAATCATGTTTTGGTTGATACAATACCTGCTGTAATGTTCCCTCTTCCACAATTTTACCCTTGCGCATCACCGCGACTCGGTCGGCCATCTGCGCCACCACACCTAAATCATGGGTGATAAAGAGCATACTCATCCCTTTGCGTTCCTGTAGACCTTTCATCAGGCGCAGTATCTCTGCCTGCACCGTGACATCGAGCGCGGTGGTGGGTTCATCGGCAATCAATAGGTCTGGCTCACAGGCCATCGCAATCGCAATCATCACTCGCTGGCGCTGGCCGCCGGAAAGGCGGTGGGGGAATTCATCTATGCGCACTTCCGGGTTTGGGATCTGTACCTGTGCCAGCGCTGCAATGGCGCGCCTGCGTGCTTCGGCATCATCCATCTCGGGCCAATGAATCTGTAGCACTTCGATAATTTGCTCACCAACAGTAATAACAGGATTTAGTGAGGTCATCGGGTCCTGAAAGATCATTGCGATACGCGCGCCACACACCTTGCGTTTTGTCTCTTCAGAGACCGTTAGCATGTCGAGCGTTTCGCGTTTGCCATTACCATCAAGATCACCACAACGAAACGCGATACGCCCATCGGGGTGGCTACAGATATCTTTGGGTATCAGTTGAATCACGGAGAGTGCCGTAATCGATTTACCACTGCCGGACTCACCCACCAAGCAAAAAACCTCGCCTTTATCGATGCTAAAGCTGACACCATCGACCGCCTTAACAATATTTTTACCGGCGCGCAGGTACGTCTTAAGATTGTCGACTTGCAGTAACATCCCTACCCCGCCGATTTCTTAAGGTTAGGATCAATCGCGTCACGCAGTGATTCACCCATCAAGTTATAGGCAAAGACAGTGAGAAAGATGGCACCGCCGGGAAAAAGTGCCATCCACCAGTTAAAGGTCGATGACTGTACCGCCTGATTTAACATCTGCCCCCATGAAGGGTCATCAACAAGCCCTAGGCCCAGAAAGCTTAATGTTGCTTCCGCAAGAATCGCGGAGGCCACACCAAAGCTTGCGGCAACTAGGATAGGCGCAATGCCATTTGGCAACATATGACGAAACAGAATAGAACGGAGCGGCAGGCCACAGGCAGTGGCGGCCTGTACAAACTCTTGTTGGCGCAGGCGCAGGAATTCAGCGCGCACAAAACGCGCATAACCGGGCCAACTGGTGATGCCGATGATCACCATCATCGCATAGAGGCTACGATCAAAAAAGGCGACAAAGGTGAGCAGGAGAAATAGCGTGGGCACCGCTTCAAAAATTTCCACCAAGCGCATACCGATCATATCGACGATACCCGAATAGAATCCCATCAGCCCGCCCATAATGATACCGATCAACATCGCAATCCCAGTCGCGACAAAACCGATGCCCAGTGCAATTCTTGAAGCGTGGATCATACGACTCAACACGTCTGAGCCGTTCTCTTCGGTGCCAAACCAGTGAATACGCTCTTCAGAGGCAAGCGGCGCTTCCAGACCGGTATCGCCTTCATCACGAATATAATCTTTAGGTGAATAGGGAATGGGCGCGTGGATGACCCATTCGTAAGCGCCTGCCGCTTGCTTCACCCGATATTGATCATAGACGGTTAACTGCGGTGGCGAGACCAGCATAAAGGCGATGATCGCGGTCAGTGAACCGCTCGCGAATAGCACGATCACCTTTTTATAAAAATGGATATTTAAAAAGATCAACACCACGATAGTACTAAAGACAGCCAACATCACAAAGTCACCCATGGATAGATACGTCAACATCGGGCTGCTAATCGCACCGCCTTCTTTCAGCAACAGCGGGTGGCTATTGGCGAGGAACGGCGCGAACACCGCCACACTCGCCAGTAACGCAATCCAGAACAGACCAAAACGTGCGCCCCATTGAGTAAAGGCTTCACGTAGCACCTGTGCGGCGTAACTACGACTAGCTGCCTGCTCGCTTTGGCGTTCATCGGCCGAGGTGATTTCAGAGGCCACTGCTTGCGCTTTATGATTCATCGCAACGCTCCATTGATTGACGTGGCAGTCACATCACTATTAATCATAACTCACCCGTGGATCTGCCAATGCATAACATAAATCGGCAATCAGATAACCGACCAGCGTTAACACGCCACTGATTAAGGTGATTGATAGCACCAGTTCACGGTCACGCCCCTTCACTGCTTCGATCGCCAGTTTACCCATACCATCGATACTGAAGATGCTTTCAACAATCACCGAGCCGCCTAATAAAGCAGGCAGTAAGGTTGCCGAAACCGTGATCAATGGCAGCAGACTATTGCGAAAAACATGCCGCCATAACACGTCTGATTCACTCACCCCTTTGGCACGTGCGGTGCGTGCATAATCGGCCAGTAGATTTTCAAGCACGGCAGTACGGGTTAGCTTAGTGAGAAAGGCGAAGCCACCATAGGTCAGGCAGATAATTGGTAAAATCAGATGCCAGCTACGATCGAGAAAAAAACCACGCACAAAGCCTTCGCTCTGAAACATAAAAAAGAGCGCCGTGCCGATTGCCACACCGATGCTCCCCATCACCACCAGCCGTAATGCGAGGTAATCGGTATAGGCGATCAAAGCAAACAGTGCGGTGAGTGTCACCCCAATAAACAGATAGGCGGCTATACCACCCCCACCCGGCAGTGCATTGACCATTAGCACCGCCATTACCAGCCCCATTACCGCCATCACACCGCAACGAATCGACACCGATTGCAGGCGACTCAACCACAGCATCAACATCGCGCCGATGCTGCTATAGGCAAACAGCCACAGCACATCAACCAATGAACCCCAGTGCGGCAGGAAGACCATATCTAGCGCTTCACGCCGATTAAGGCCGGCGGTGGGAAACCAATGCCAGTATTGATCACTGGAAAAAAAGCCGATCAACATCACCCCCGTTAACATCGTCGGCACCGACCATAGCCCCAGCATCAGCACGCTAGAGCCGACATCAAATGACTCGCCACGATGTTTCGCGGCACGCACTCCGATTGCAATCGCAATAATATAGATCAGTGGGATGGAGATGACATTTAACAGCATCGTGATTGGCACGCGCTCTTTGATCAATTCCATCACCGGGCGGCCGTAAAGAAAACTATCGCCCAGATCTGAGCCTTTAAACAGTGAAAAGCCATCAATTTCATTATTGTCATCAAAGGTAAAACCAGCGGGTGAGACATTATTGAGCCAACGCAGATACTGCACCGGTGCGGGGGAATCTAACCCATAAAGCCGATTGTAATAATCCTCCAGCGCCTTTTTTGCCTGTGGTTCAAGGTTTTGCCCTTCGACCAGGCTTTGTGAGCTGATACCACCGGGTGCCGCAGCCATCACGGTAAATACCACGATGGTAATCCCCAGCAAGGTGGGGATCATCAACAGTAGACGTCTCAGAAGGTAAATATGCATTAAGGCAGTCGCAAGTTATTGTTAGTCGCTGTACTTCTGCATTTCTAATGGCACATACCACTCCACTGGCACAAACCCTGAATTCAGCCCTAGCTGCGTCTGCTCAATGTTATGGATACGTTTATCGATAAAAGCCATGGTTTTACGTCGCATCAAAAAGGTGTAGGGCTGGTCGTCATGCATGATCGCTTCGCTCTGTTGCCAGAGTGGCATACGTTCCGCTTCATCAACCGTGGCACGTGCTGCGTCAATCAATTTATCCAGTTCAGGGTTTTTATTACCAACAAAGTTGTCACCGCCGTTATCCGTTTGACTGCCATGAAACATCTGAAAGATGTCGGTCTCGACACCACTTGACCAACCGAGGGTGATCGCATCAAAATTGCGTTTACCGAGCAGATCCAACATCACCGACCACTCAGTAGGTTTGGGGTGAAGCAATATACCAGCACCGGCATAAAGGTCTTTCAGAAACAACACAATGCGCTTGGTGTCTTCGTTTCCCTGAAAATAGACCAGACCAAATTCAAATGGCTCACCATTGGCATCTTCCAGCACGCCATCGCCATTGCGGTCTTCATAACCAACTTCTTTCAATAGCGCCTTCGCCTTTTCTGGATTATAATCACGCGCACTCAGTGCCTTGTTATGCTGATGGCTGCGCGGATTAAAGGGACTGATTGCCACCTCACCATAGCCCAACATAATTTCATCGATGATACGCTCACGATCCGTCAGGTAGGTCATCGCCTGGCGCACACGCTTATCGGCAAAACGCGAGGGCTTATCGACACTGCCCTGATTCCAGCCGATGTAACTATAGCCAGCGGTCGGGCTCATGTATTCAAAGTTTTGTGTGCGCGCACTCAACTCTGGGTCATCCAATAACGTTTTATATTCACGTGGGCGTGCGCCATAGATATCGATCTCACCATTACGAAAAGTGGTCAGTCGTGCACTGTCGTTTTCAATCACCTTCCATAATAAACGATCAAACGCGGGCAAGATCGGCCCCCAATAACGTGGGTTACGTTCCAGTTCTACCATCCCCAGATCAGGCGTCCACCCTTTCGGGTCTTGTAAACGGTAGGGGCCAGAGCCCAACAACAGTCCCTTCGATTGGTTAAATGTTTCGGGTTCTTCTAAATAGGGATCATAAAAATGACGCGCCATGATTGACATGCTACCCGCCAGAGACAATGCGTTGAAATAAGGTTCTTTAAATTCGAACGAGACCGTATGTTCGTCCGACGCGGTAACAGACTTCATTTTTTCGAAATAGGCACGTGCTCGCGGTGCCGCGATGGTCTCGTTCATAATAAAATCGAAAGTAAAGACAACATCATCGCTGGTCAGCGGTTGGCCATCAGAAAAGACAACATCCTTGCGCAACTTAAATGTTAACGTCAGGCCATCATCACTCACCTCCCATGAACGGGCAATCAACCCTGCCCATTCAAGTGTGTCCGGGTCGCGCATCAACAACGACTCCAACACATAGCGCTGTACATTAGAGGCGTAAACATCTGAGGAGACCAATGGGGTTATGGTTTTCAAATTCAAACCAAAGGCCTGCACATGCCAG
Organism: Gammaproteobacteria bacterium; assembly: GCA_003230195.1. GTDB lineage: Bacteria > Pseudomonadota > Gammaproteobacteria > SZUA-140 > SZUA-140 > SZUA-76. Next base: position 810 of record QIHH01000263.1, on the reverse strand, counting down.
TCCCCTTCCTGAAAATCGGGCTGATCCGCAGCGATTTTTGCACGACGAAAGGCGCCGGGAATATCATCGCCAAGAGTGGCTTGATGACTTGTGCTGCTACCACTATTCACACTACCACTCTGAATCCGCTTATCAACACTACGTACCAATATACGCAGTTCGCGCATACTATCAGCCTGCTCTTGCATCACACGTTCCATCTGCGCCATCTTGTTCCACTGGCGGTCAACCATATACATGGTCAACAGGATCATCACTGCAAGCAACGAAAGAAAGATGAAATTTGAAAAGTCTTTTACCGTAAAGCGCCGTTCCATATAATGCACCCACCTGTTACCTAAATATGTCACCACGTAATGGCCTATCCACTGCACTTAACTATCGAGTGCAAAATAGATTTATCTGCCCCCAAGAATAGCGAGCTTCGTTGCTTAGAACAAGCTTGCAGTGTTATCCACTCAAAACTATCCCAATTGCTGAAATTCGAGCTATTTAAAGAGTCCGTTTTAACGATACCCCTTCCCGTAGCGTGTTTTTTTCGGTACCTTACTGTCTTATCATTGACAGTCGGTAATAGCCAAGGTGTAATATGGGATTTTTAGAAGGTAAAAGAGCGCTGATCGTTGGCGTCGCCAGTAACCGCTCAATTGCGTGGGGCATAGCTAAAGCCATGAAAGAACAGGGTGCCGAACTGGCATTTACCTACCAAAATGAAAGGCTGAAAGGACGCGTTGAGAAATTCGCCGCAGAATTCGACTCTGAGATTGTCGTGCCTTGCGATGTTTCTAGTGACAAAGAGATTGAAGCGGT
>QIHH01000163.1 GCA_003230195.1 Gammaproteobacteria bacterium | reverse complement strand
CACTGAGCGCACGTGTATTAAATTTCACCACCGGCTCTGCCGCCCTTAATAACACAGGGTCACCCATTCTGAGCACTTTTTTTACCGACATCTTCAACTCCTAAATCATCTAAACTACCGATTAGCTCCTTAATACAGGAACAACTCAATAAGCCATTATATTCCATTGATTAATCATCTGACGATGATTACCATGGCCGCTTACAACCAAGTAGCAGGGCAATCGGACTTAAATTATCTACCAATGACTCGAAGCAAATAAATGTGTCGGATGACAGCTAGGTTGGATGCGCTGAGGCCTTTGCACATCCGATTGCTATCTTCATCGATCTTTGATACGGGAAAAGTGATGAATAATGGAGGCAGTTAGTAGTTTTGTCATTTGAGTCCATTCAAATGGTTAATTCCTATACCTAATATGACTTCTATTTTCAAGTGATTTTAAGTCCGATTGCCCTGCTCTCCCCTTATGTTGCAATTCACTTTCTGTTATTGTGTGCTAAAATCCAGACCTGATAATTATTATTTTATGCCCCGTACCTCCCTTACAGTCCCATTCATCCTGCTCAGCACACTGTTGAGTACCCTAAGCAATGCCCAATCAGAGCTTGACAAGGAGGAACGATGGTTTCAGACAGAGATTATAGTCTTTGAAATCCGAGAAAAAAGCACCAGAGATTCACAGGAAATTTGGCCTGATGATCCCGGACTGCCAAACTATGAAAATTCCATCGAACTTAGCGCTTTTATTGACGCTAAGCTTCAAAAAAATATAAAGCTGGGGGCGGATGAAAACCCTTTACTTTCTACCCCTGTAATCTCGGAAAATAGACTTGAAATAGACAATAACACACCCAAGTTGTTAGTGTCAGCGGAGATAGATGACTTAACACCCACTGATATGCCGCACACCACGCCTGTCACTGAATTACTCATTGAGACACCACTACCTCAAGAACAACCTTTCCAACTCCTGCCTGATGATGCATTAACGCTCACTGAACTTGTAGAAACACTAACAGATTCAGTTAAATACGTACCTATTTTAAACATTGCATGGCGCCAGCCTGTGGCATCAAAAGAAGCTGCCCAAGCCATCTATATTCATAGTAATCTGGAACAAATTACATTAACGACAACACCCGACCTATCTAGTATCAATACACTAATGGCTCCACCAAGCTTAAGTAATACACCGATGCTGTTAATCGCTCAAAATGAAGCCAACATACCCTCCACCAAAGAGACATCGCTCAAAACACTCGCTGGCACCATCAAAATACATCTGGGTCGCTACCTCCACCTTGAAGCGGACCTGCTCTATCGTAGTCAGATAGAACCACTAAAAAATAATACTTTTTTTATGAACTTTGATGAAATCAAACAACCACAAACACTATTCCGCATGCACCAGAAAAGGCGTCTACGCAGCGGTGAACTACACTATTTCGATCATCCCATGTTTGGCCTGCTGGTGAAAATTATCCCTTACGCACTGCCAAAACCAGAAATTGAACTTAAAGAAAACAGCGAGCCTGATGCTGCTTTGATAGAAGAAAATACCGAAACCGACGGTACTACTATTCAATAAAAAACCTATAAACTGGACAATAGAATAGCTGCTGCAAAACTTTTCTCACACTCGCCACACCAGCCTTGAAAAACCAGCAAAAACCTAGAGTCAAGCCTATTTAACAATATAAAAAATATCAGTAAAGTTATAATCTTTTTTCGGAAAAATATTTGGTGCAGAAGAAAACCACCTCACTAAGAGACCGGAAAAGCGTCGCGAATCAAATTCTGCTAGAGCCTTTGTAATGTGCGCCTGTCAACACATTGAAAAATAGGGTTGACCATTTTTTCCAGATTAGACAAATAGCACCATGGTTAAAATTAAACATCCACAAGAGCTGGCACGTTTACGCCGCCTTGCCCTCGCTGCACAAGGTTTGCTACAGGTGCAACCCTATGGACATGGTCTGGCGGGCGCGCGTAAAGCTATTAACCATCTGGGTTATGTACAGATCGACACTATACCGGTGGTGAAACGAGCACACCATCATGTTTTTCACGCTAGAGTGCCTAAGTTCAAGCCAGCCATGACCAATCAAATGTTACTCAATAGAGACATTTTTGAGTATTGGACGCACGCCGCCGCTTTTCTACCCATCGCCGATTTTCGCTTCTCCTTACCCTACAAACACACCATTAAAAGCGGCCAAACCCATTGGTATAAAACCCGTGATAAGCAACTCATGGGCGAACTGTTGGTACGCATACGTTCAGATGGCCCGATACGATCCCGGGACCTGGAAACTAACACTACAAAACATTCAGGCTGGTGGAACTGTAAACCTGCCAAAAAGGCACTCGAACAGATGTATATCGAAGACGACCTAATGGTCAGCGACCGCGAAGGTTTCCATAAGAGTTATGATCTAACCGAGCGGGTACTGCCATCCCACGTCAATTCACAAATGCCCAACATAGAAGAGTTTGCGGCACACATTGTCGACCAACAGTTGCGCTGCCACGGGCTTGTGTCACTCACAGGGCTAACCTACCAGCGACAAAATGCTGAACTACGCAAAGCGGTGAAAACCCTAGTAAACGAGAGATTGGCACAGCGCACTTTAGAACAATTGCAAGTGAGCAGTGGCGAAGTATTTATACTGGAAACGGGCGTATTCGAACGCCCCCTTCCACGGTTAAACAGCCGCATGTTAATTCTTTCACCATTCGACAACAGCGTCATTCAGTGCAAACGCCTCAAAGCACTGTTTCAATACAACTATCAGATAGAATGTTATCTTCCCACAGCCAAACGTCAGTATGGTTACTTTTGCCTGCCGCTACTTTACCGCGATAAATTTATTGGCCGAGTGGATTGCAAAGCCCATCGAAAAACCAATCATTTAGAGATCAAATCACTATATTTAGAACAACACAATTTTGATGAAGGTTTAGTCATTACTGAATTTGTAAACGCCATCACCCAATTCTGTCATTTTCAAAAATGTGACTCAATCACTTTGACTAAAGCCCACCCAAAATATCTCACCCAACGTTTGCGTAGTATGCTAACACCTCTGAAGCTAAAAGCAGAATCACACCGATGGCAGCGGCGAAACCAATATGCTAAAAATTGAAGCAGTAGTACTACCTATTTCGCCTAACACCCTTTGCTATACTCCCCTTATGATCACCGGCCCCAACGGCTGTGGTAAATCAAACCTCTACCACTCACTGCGGTTGTTGGCAGATACCGCACAGGGCGGCGTGATCAACTCACTCGCCAGCGAAGGCGGGCTGGAGTCGACCTTCTGGGCGGGACCGGAAGAAATCACAGAGCGAATGCGCAAAGGCGAGATGCCGCTTCAGGGCGCTTTTACGACCACTTCCTTACCGACAAAGATGCCCCCGCGCGTTAGGCCCAGCTCGGCACCCGTATCCCGATATTGCATAATGATGGACGCGATGTCGTGGCGACACTACAGACCATCCGCGAAATCGGCGACCACTAGGCGTTAGATATGACCATTAGCGATGCCTTTCCCGGTGCGCCTCTTGATGAGTTACGCCATGAAGATGGACGCTTTTCAATCGAGTTTCATCAGGAGGGACTATTGAGGCGCTAAAAGGAGCCGGGATTCGGATGGCACGCTGCGTTACATCCTGCTGGCCGCCGCACTACTCATCCCACGCCCACCGCTATTGATGGTACTCAACGAACCCGAAACCAGCCTACATCCGGATCTATTACCGGTACTGGCCGGATAGTAGTGAGTAGTCGTAACAAACACCACGCCCTATTTGCTATCATTTACAAAACAATCAGCGCTGACAACAGGCCAATCAATCCACCAAACACCCCACCCCAGATCACCAGCCAACCGAGATGCTGTTTGATCATCTGCTGTACCATCTCTTTCACTAGCTGTGGGGTGAGTTCATCCAGACGTGCATCGATGATCTCTGCCACTCTGGCGCGAATATCAACCATCATTTCAGGTTGACCAATCTCTTCCTGCAGCAACTGATTAAACAACTCTTTTTCAGTGATCTCGATCACCGACTCTTTCATGCCATTGATGAACGGCTCTTTCAGTGGACTTAACGCTTCCACCCCGCCCAACATTCCCAGCATACCACCAAACGAAGACTGCATAATGATCTCAACCAGTTTATCAAACGCGGGGGACATGTCGATCTTCTCAATCACTGGCGTGAGTTTAAGTGAAGAGCTGACAGCCCCACCGGAGACAAAGCTGTCAATATTCTCCTGGGTAAAGAACTGCTCCATCATCATGGTTTTAATCGCAGCTTTAAATGCTTCAAAACGCGCAGGAACCACCCCGGAGCCAGCCAATCCCGGCACCTTCTCAAATAACATATGAATTGCCAACCAGTTGGTTAACGCACCCGATAGCGCAAACAGCCCGGTCATCATAATCAAGTTATTTTGCCACTCCCAACCCAAACCAAACAAACCCGCCGCAATCAGGTTAGTTAATACACTTTTGTTCATTTATTGATATCTCTTTAATAAATAGTCATTTTGAGGCTGGCTATTGTACAGCCAATATTGCTCACAGAAGACGATGATTTTTCTCCATACAATTGAAAATAATATTGCAAAAGATAACAATGCACTGATAGCATAACGGCTCATATTTGCTTACCGTTAATGTTGCCATGCCAAATACATATGCAAGCAAAACCACCGAGAAAAGCCACACATTAGAACAAAGTTCACAGGTACTTCAACCTTCCACGCATTGCAGGACAGCATTCAACGACCTGCCCTCAGTAGCTATATCGCAACGCAAACTGCAGCAAGCAATCAACTCAAGCTAGGTCACTCAAAAAGCGACCACACTCTAAGCAATGAAAGCAAGCCCTTCAAGAGCTGCTTTATTTTTTAGCCAAACATTAGTAATCATGCATGTTAAAAATTAACCGATAACCACTCATAACATAGATTTAATTACAAAACTTTTGTAGTATAAATAAGCCTTACATACAATATTAGAGATGTACAAAAAAACCCCTGAAGCATTGGTCAATGGCATTAGTGAGCTAGTCTCACTGCCAGAGGCATGTGTTCGCATCAATGAAATGGTTGATGATCCCCGCTATTCTGCTGACGACATTGGCAAAGTCATCAGCAGCGACCCATCATTAACCGTACGTATTCTAAAAATTGCTAATAGCCCTTTCTACGGCCTTTCAGCAGAAGTAGATACCGTTAGCCGCGCAATAACCATTTTAGGTACCGTACAGCTACGTGATCTAGTGCTTGCATCCTCAGCCTGCAAAACCTTTGAGGGCATCCCTAATGAACTCATGACAATGGAAGATTTCTGGTATCACAGCATCTTTTGTGGTATTACGGCACGTAAACTAGTCAACAATTGTATGCTGGGACGAGGTGAAGCCCTCTTTGTCGCAGGCCTGCTGCATGATGTTGGACAGTTAATTCTCTTTAACAAATGCCCCATCGACTCCAGAAAAATTTTACTAAGATCAAAAATTACTCACAGCGAATCTGAGCTATACCTGATTGAACAGCAGATCCTCGGCTTTGATCACACAGATGTCGGTGCAATGCTTACCAAACAATGGAAGCTACCACCATGCCTGCAGGAATGCGTTAATTTTCACCATACACCATCTAGAGCCAACACCTTCCCGCAGGAAGTTGCTGTTGTTCATATCGCACAGGCAATCACAAACTATGCAAATAAAGAATCTATTGAAGGCCACGATTTAAGTGAATTAGAAGAAGGCGCATGGGAGACCGCTGGATTATCTGAAGATATCATCGAGCAAACAATCAAAGAGGTCAAACTTGAGATTCCAGAAGTCTGGGCAATGTTTTCAAGTTGAGACCCTTGCACGAGAACTAGTTTTCGTTCCAGCAAGGCATCAATAATCGAAGAAACGGAGTTTACACGAAGTAAATGAGTGTTTTGAGATCATTTATAACACGGTTGGAGCGGAAAATAGACTCGCGCAAAGGTCTCAAGTTAAGAAAATAAAGCACAGAAGATAGACATATTCAGCAATAAAAAAAGACTAGCAAATTACTTTACTAGCCTTTGACATAAATGGCGCGCCCGGAAGGATTCGAACCTCCGACCGCCTGGTTCGTAGCCAGGTACTCTATCCAGCTGAGCTACGGGCGCACTATGAGGTTGCGCATTATATGTGGTTTAGAAACTGTGTCAAGAAGCTATTAAATTTATTATGTATTTTTCAAATTTAGTGCTTACACTGATTTTAAAGGCTTAAATTCACTTGGACGTTTAAGCTGTTACTCATTCACAATTTGAATTGTGCAAAAACACGCCTGGAGGCTGTAAATCAAACTGTGTAACTGCCGTTTCTAAATATGAGGTGCTAACTGCTCCTCAAACTCAATCATAAAGCGATTGAGTGCTGG
>QIHH01000124.1 GCA_003230195.1 Gammaproteobacteria bacterium | reverse complement strand
GTGTTACGAGAGATGCCTAATTTTTTAGCAATGGCACGTTTTGAGTGGCCTTGTTCATGCAAGATTTTGATGGTCATGAGTTCCTCATTATGAAAAACATCAGTGTGCGCCTTGTGGCTCACTTTTCAACCGTTGGGGTGGCTCAGTTTTGCATTGTTGGTAACAATTGTAAAAGGCTAACGAATTAGGTTAGCTTGTGCGAGCTGATCTGAAGCGGTTTGTTGGACAAACCCAGTGGATGGCATATGAGTTTGTTTGTGCTATTAATGCTCGGAACTAGTCGGGTTACTTTGCTCTCTCTCTCTCTCTCTTTATATTATATCGTTGTATTCATTTTTATTAAGAAAAAAACCTCTTCGGCCTTAAATAATATTTTTTTTTGCCGCTAACTGAATTGCATACGGAAATTAGTAGCGCGTGCCAGAAATTGGTAGCGTTTATGACGGTAAGACATGGAGTCTGATAATGAGTGAAAAAACCGCACATGCAGTGCCCATCTTTAATACTCTTCTCTGCTTTCTACTGCTCTAAGATGCAATGCCGAATGGTATGTGATTACTACATGTTAATATGTTTATATGTGGGATACTAAATAATAGGTTCTTGAGTATTTTAGTGCATCACAATGGAGGTGATAGCGGTGACAGAAAAGACGGTATTGATTGTTGATGATAGTCGCGTTTCACGTATGTTGGTGAAAAGTGTGGTGGTAGATCGTCATCCAGAATGGGTTATTATAGAGTCTGGTAGTGGTGATGAGGCATTGACTCATACTGGCGAATCGATCGATTTGATGATCATTGATTTTAATATGCCTGGTATGGATGGCATAACACTGGCTGAAAAAATGAAATCCCTTGTTCCTTCCGCCTATATTTCAATGTTAACCGCTAATGTTCAGGAGAGCATTCAGAGACGGGCAGATTCACTGGGCATTGGTTTTGTGAAAAAGCCGATTACTGAAGATAAAATCGCGGGCATCATCTCTCAGGTGGAATAACTGGCATGTTAGAAATTACAGAGCTTCAACGTGATTATATTACCGAAGTGCTGAACATTAGTATGGGTAGCGCTGCCGCTGTGTTGAGTGAAATGGTCAATGAAGAGGTTTCCCTCTCTGTTCCTGAGGTCGACTTTTTGCAGCGGAATGCTGCGGCCAACAAATTTGATCAAACCAATGCAGCGAGAATGAGTGGTGTCACACAGAGCATGAGAGGTGCGCTGACTGGCGATGCGTTATTGATGTTTCCAGAGGAAAAGACACTCTCCATTGTCAGGATTTTACTGGGAGACACAGTGCCAGTTGAGAGCTTGACAGAGATGGAGCAGGAGGCGATGTGTGAGATTGGCAATATTATTTTGAATGCGGTGGTGAGTAGTGTTGCTGACTTGCTAAAAAAAGAGATTATGAGCTCATTGCCACGCTTCATTAAAGGAACCGGGAGTGAAATTTTTTCGGTTGAAACTTGTGATAATAATGACCTCGTTATGTTTCTTAAAGTGGATTTTGGGCTTGAAAGTCAGTCTATCAATGGCTATGTGACATTGATGCTGAATGTTGATTCCTTACATGATTTTATTTCTCAGCTAGATGAGCAGATCAGTGCGGTCTGATGTCATTAACATTAATAGTGATGAGGCTGAAATTATTGCTTCGCCTTCAGATCATCTATTTGGCAAGGTGCTGGATCTCAGTGAAAATGGCCTTTTTCTGGTAGATAGTGATCGCAAAATCATTTTGTGGAATGAGTGGATGGTAGAGGCATCTTCACTCAATCGAGGCGATGTCATTGGCAGCACCTTTGTGGAAGTATTCCCTGGTTTGAAGGGCAGGAGGATCGAGTCAGTCATCAATGCAGCACTGGATACACGCACGGCATCGCTACTATCTCGTTCACTCAATAAGGTAATATTCCCACTCTATTTTTCTGAGGCAAGAGATGAGGCGCGGCGTATTGAACAGTCGGTGACTGTTAAACCTATTCAAAGTGATGGTCATGATTATTGTTTGATCCAGATTATCGATGTGACGCCAATGGTTCAGCGTGAAGATGTGCTTCGTGTACTGGCAAAAGAAGCTGAAGAGGCACTGCAAGTGGCCGAAGAGGCGTCTCGTTTTAAGTCTGAATTTACATCGACTGTGAGCCATGAGCTTCGCACACCACTGACCTCAATTCGAGGCTCTTTAGGGCTAATTGCTAGTGGGGTGATGGGGGAGTTAAAACCCGAAATTGGTCGTTTAATTGCTATCGCCTGCAATAACACTGAACGTTTGTTATTTTTGATTAATGATATTCTTGATATTTCTAAAATAGAATCGGGGAAAATGGACTTTGTGATGGGTCCTGTTGATTTGAAGGCTGTTTTACTGCAATCGATAGAGGTTAATCAGGCATATGGCGAGCAGTATGAGGTAAAGTATCATCTGAATGATGTCATTGATGGCACCACTGTTTATGCGGATACTGATCGCTTAATGCAGGTGCTCAATAATCTATTATCTAATGCGGCGAAATTCTCGCCAAAGGGTACTGAGGTGGATATCAGTGTGATTCAAAAAGATGGGGTAATACGTGTAGAAATTAAGGATTATGGCAATGGGATTCCAGTAAAATTTCAGAGTCGGATTTTCGAAAAATTCAGTCAGGCTGATGGTTCAGATACCCGTAAAATCGGTGGAACAGGCCTGGGTCTGAGTATTTCCAAGGCCATTGTCGAAAAAATGGGAGGCTCGATTGGTTTCGATACTGAAGAGGGGATAGGGGCTACATTTTATATTGATGTATCTCTTTATGCTGATGTGTAAGGTTTTTTTGATTTCTATTTGAGTTTTTAGCTGCTTATTTAAACTCTTGTAGTGCTTCCTCCATTTGAGTTTTTCTATATTTAATTTTTGCGGTCGCTGCTGTGTTCTCAGTCTTGAGAAGGTTAAGCGCCAGTTTGAGTTGTTCTATACCGCTATGTGGCAACCCCGTTAAATAATAGTATTCCGCTAGTGCTTCATGTGATGCTGGAAGATTGTTATTTTGATGCTCTGCCTGTGCGAGCAATCGGTAGAGTGATGGGTTTAACGGGTGTCGTCTTAAGTGTTCGTAAAGTAATGCACTGCTTTCCTTTGCATTTCCCTGTTTGATCAAAATCCGGCTGTAAAGCGATGATAAGGCATGGTGATGAGGATATGTCTTTAGGTATTCTTTACAAATCATGGCGGCTCGTGAGAGGTCGCCTGCAGTATAGGCAATATTAGCTGCCGCTACTTGATAATTAATGCGCTCTGGTTCTTGTTCAATTAGCATTTTGATCTGCTTCATTGCTTGCTGGAATTGATTCGCTCTGGCAAGGCTGAGTGCATAACCATAGCGGACAATATTTTGCTGTTGAGACGGCTTTGTTTCCAATAGTCTTTTAAAGTGGGTGATGCTTATTTTGTTATCATGACTGTTTAATACTTCAATTTTAGTTTTGATTAAGTAGTAATTGGTTTGATCGTATTGCATCGCTAGTGGGTATTGCGCAGCGCGGTTACGTGTATCTGAAACGCGTGATAGTGTTAACGGATGGGTGCGTAAAAATTCAATGCTCTGGTTGTCATAGGATTTGTTGTGACGATAGAGGCGTTCAAAGAAGGCTGGCATCCCCTGTGGGTCAAAATTGCTTGATGCGAGCAGCAACATGCCGATGCGGTCCGCTTCTTTCTCATTTTGGCGGGTAAAGTTAATCCGTGTTTGGGTGCTGCTAGCAAGGACAGTGGCGAGTGCAGCAGTGGCCATTTCCGAACCCTGACTGGCGAGAATGATCGCAGCGATGATCGCGGCTGCGGTTGGTACGCTGCTCTCTTGTGCAGCTTCAAATGCACGCGCCAGATGACGTTGTGTAACATGGGCGATCTCATGCGCGACCACCGATGCCAGTTCGCTTTCCGTTTCGGATGTCATGATCAGTCCGGTGTTGATGCCGATATGTCCTCCAGGCCCGGCAAAGGCGTTGATGTTTGAATCGTTGATCACAAAAAAATGGAACTGCTGTTGGCTATTGCTATTGGTGGTGAGGCGTTTGCCGAGCGAGATGATGTAACTTTCAATTTCAGGGTCGTTCACAATATTGAGGGCACCGCGTAGATTGCGCATGAACGCAGCACCCAGCTGTTGATCTTCGCTGAGTGAAAGGAAGGACTCAGAGGTATCACCAATATCGGGTAATTCTATCGCCTGTGTGACAGGTAGATAGAACAGTAGTAAGAGCAGTGTGGCAAAACGATACTGCACAGTTCTCTTTTTGCTGTTTTTATCAAGATGTTTTCGCAAGTGGCGGGGCGCTCTCTAGTGGTTGTTTCTTTCGTTCAAAGACCTCTTTGAGGAAAGGGCCGGTGACCGAATCTGGATTGTTAGCGACTTCATGCGGGGTGCCAGCGGCCACAATCCAGCCGCCTTTATCACCCCCTTCAGGGCCGAGATCAATGATCCAGTCGGCGGTCTTAATCACATCCAGATTGTGTTCGATGATGACGATAGTATTGCCCTGATCACGCAGGCGATGCAGTACTTTTAACAGCTGTTTGGTATCGTGGAAATGTAGTCCGGTCGTTGGTTCGTCCAGAATATAAAGCGTATTACCGGTGTCGCGTTTTGAAAGCTCGCGTGACAATTTCACACGCTGTGCTTCACCACCAGAAAGGGTGGTGGCATTCTGTCCTAGTTCAATATACGACAGGCCGACATCGATCAATGTCTGCAATTTGCGATAAATCACCGGCACAGCACTAAAAAAATCAACTGCTTCATCAATTGGCATTGCCAGTACTTCGTGGATGTTTTTACCCTTGTACTTAACCTCAAGTGTTTCCCGGTTGTAGCGTTTGTTTTTACACACATCGCATGGTACGTAGGTATCGGGCAGGAAGTGCATCTCTATTTTGATCGCGCCGTCTCCTTGGCATGCCTCACAACGCCCGCCTTTAACATTAAAGCTAAAGCGTCCAGGTGTGTAGCCACGTGAACGTGCCTCTTGCGTACCGGCAAAGAGTTCACGAATCGGGGTAAACAGGCCTGTATAGGTGGCCGGATTAGAGCGTGGAGTACGCCCAATCGGGCTTTGATCGATGTTGATCACCTTGTCGAACTGATCCAACCCTTCGATCTTGTCACAAGGCGCAGGGTCATGGCTGCCTTCGTTGATCGCCATGGCGGCGTGGCTATAGAGGGTATCGTTGATCAAGGTTGATTTGCCGGAACCCGAGACACCCGTCACGCAGCACATCAATCCCAGTGGAATCGAGACATCGACCGACTTCAGGTTGTTGCCACTGGCACCAAAGATCTTCAGTTGTTTTTCTGGATTGCTTGGTACCGTCTGCTCCGGAATCTCAATGCACTGCACTCCAGTGAGATATTGGCCAGTGAGTGATTCTTTTGCAGCCATGATATCTGCCGGTGTGCCTTGCGCGATAATTTCACCGCCATGGGTACCGGCACCAGGGCCAATATCTAACACATGATCTGCGGCACGGATTGCGTCTTCATCATGTTCAACCACAATCACGGTATTGCCGAGGTCGCGTAGATAGGTGAGGGTTTGCAGGAGGCGATCATTGTCGCGCTGGTGCAGGCCAATCGATGGCTCGTCGAGTACATACATCACCCCCACCAGCCCTGCGCCGATCTGGCTTGCGAGGCGAATGCGCTGAGTCTCGCCACCGGACAAGGTGCTGGCCGTACGGTTAAGCGCGAGGTAGTCGAGCCCCACATTGACCAGAAAGCCAAGGCGTTGATTGATCTCTTTAACGATTTTGTCGGCAATTTCACCACGCCAGCCGGGTAGGTGCAGCTCGCTAAAAAACTGATGGGCTCGGCCTACCGGCATTGAAGTTACTTCCGGCATGGTGGTGTCGGCAACAAAGACGTTGCGTGCCTCGGTGCGCAGGCGGGTGCCACCGCAACTGCTGCATGATTGGTTGCTGATATATTTGGCCAGTTCTTCGCGCACCACGTTGGATTCGGTCTCGCGGTAACGGCGCTGCATGTTGGGGATGATTCCTTCAAAGCTATGGCTGCGCAGTTCGCTGCTGCCGCGCTCATTAAAATAGGTGAACTCTATTTGCTCATCAGCGCTGCCGTAGAGGATGATGTTGCGGATTTTCTTTGCTAGATCCGCAAACGGTGTATCGAGATCAAATTCATAATGTGTTGAGAGTGCATTTAGCAGTCTTGAATAGTAGGTGTTGCGTTTATCCCAGCCGCGAATTGCCCCGGCAGAGAGGCTGAGTTCTGCTTGCGTGACGACTCGTTCTGGATCGAAAAACTCCATGATGCCAAGGCCGTCACAGGTGGGACAGGCACCGGCCGGGCTATTAAACGAAAAGAGTTTGGGCTCTAGATCCGAGATGCTGTAGCCACAGTGCGGGCAAGCAAATTTGGCCGAGAACAGCAGTTCCTCTCCGCTCTTTTCCGCCTCATTCATAAAGG
>QIHH01000157.1 GCA_003230195.1 Gammaproteobacteria bacterium | reverse complement strand
ATCTACCTAAAGTCGCCACTGATTACGTACACCGCATTGGTCGTACCGGACGCGCTGGTTTACAAGGTGAGGCGATTTCACTGGTGACAGCGGATGATGTCAAACAACTAACCGCAATCGAGACTGTGATTCAGCAGCGCATTAGCCGTGAGCTGGAGGTGGGTTTTGTGCCAAAGCAGACGGTTGCGATTACAGCACCTCGTGCGGGTGGGGTTAAAAAACCAAAGAAGCCTAAAAAACCAAGAAATTATTCATCAACGAAACCTGCTTCTGGTTCAGTCGCTGGGCGTGGCAAATCGGGTAAGAAAAAGGCAGCGGGTAGACGTGATGGTAAACCATCATCTAAACCTGCAGCGAGAAGAGGACGTGGTAGTGCTGCGCCTAAGTCTCGGAAGGCTTCGAAACGTGGGTCTGAATAAGCCCCTTATTATCTGAGCATATAATTTTTTTAGTAGTTGTAGTGAGTGGTTATTTGGGCGAGTATTCGTATTATTGAATTTTCAATCAGCAGTTTGCAGGTTTAAGGAGTACTAAATGGAGCAATTTTCGGAGCAGGGAATGGGGTTGTTGTTTAGCTTCTGGATGGGATTAGCGATTGTGATTATCGTGCTACTCAAAACATCAATCAAATTTGTGCCGCAAAACAGCGCCTTTGTAGTTGAGCGTTTTGGTAAATACAATGCAACGTTGATTGCCGGGCTGAATTTTATCATTCCATTTATCGATAAAATTGCGTATGTGCGTTCACTGAAGGAGCAAGCGATTGATGTGCCGAGTCAGGCGGCGATCACCAAAGATAATATTGGCCTGACGGTGGATGGTGTTTTGTACCTCAAAGTACTGGACCCCTATAAGGCAAGTTATGGTGTTGAGGTTTATAGCTTTGCGGTGACGCAACTGGCACAAACCACGATGCGTTCCGAGATTGGTAAAATGGCACTTGATAAAACCTTTGAAGAGCGGGATTTACTGAATATCGCGATTGTGAATGCGATTAACGAGGCGGCTGGGCCATGGGGGGTGCAGGTGCTGCGTTATGAGATTAAGGATATCGAACCACCTCGCAGTGTGCTGGAGGCGATGGAACGCCAGATGAAGGCTGAACGTGATAAACGTGCCACCATTCTGGAATCTGAAGGTGAGCGCCAGTCTGCGATTAATGTCGCTGAGGGTGAAAAACAGGCCAAGGTGCTGACGGCGGAGGCGGATCGCATGGAGCAGATCCTGAATGCAGAGGGTGAGGCTAAGGCGATTGAACTAGTGGCTGCGGCGAAGGCGAGTGCACTGCATGTGATTGGTGAGGCTGCCGATAGTTCACCGGGACAGAAGGCTGTGCAGCTTGACCTTGCGACGCTGGCGATTGCGGCAAAAGAGGCGATCGCGAAAGAGTCCACGGTGGTACTGATGGATGGTAAATCGAGTGAAGCGGGTTCTAGTGTGGCTGAGGCGGTGGCGATTGTCAGTGCGATGAATCAAAGCAGTGCATTTTCAACGGAAAAAAGAGCAGACTAAGTCATGATTGACTATTTTAATGACAATATTTATAGTTTCTGGTTTGTAATCGGCTTTCTGTTATTGATTATAGAGGCGTTAGCGCTGGGTTTTGCAGCTGGATTTATTCTGTTTGTTGGCTTAGGCGCGTTGCTCACGGGTGGCGCTATCTGGTTTGGGATTGTACCGGCTAGCTGGTTGTCGAGCATTGCTACTTTTGCGCTAAGTTCTGCACTGATCTCGGTATTGCTGTGGAAGCCACTACGGGCAATTCAACGCAATAGTAAGCCGCCAGAGAAAGATAATACCAGTGATATTATTGGTCTGAAATTCAGGCTGGAACGAGACATTAGTATTACTGTGCCCGGGGTTACCCGCTACTCTGGAATAGAGTGGCAGGTGGTCATTGACCACGCTTCTGAACAGCAGTCGATTGCAGCGGGCAGCAGTGTTGTGGTTGTTTCGGTGGATGCGGGTACATTCTGGGTAGATGTGCCTAGTAAGTAACTAGCGATAGAATATAGGTAAGACGCAGATAGCGTCATTATCCCGTATCCCGTAACACAGGGTGACTCCCTGTGGTTGACATGAATAATTCATTCAAAAAAAGCCTGTGTAGCTACACGCTTGTTTTCTACTGTGCTGAATAGTGGCACACAAATCAGATTGTCTAACCCGTTAGCAACAACCCTAGGCTGAAAGGCCTGTATGTACCCAAAGCGTTTAAGATTTAGGTGTTTCCATCACGCCCCTATTCGCCCTCAGCTTCGTTGTTCCGCCTGACATAGAATGGTTATGTTGCGTTGTCACGCCTCGCTGAGAGAAAATATTGGCGTACTATTAACACCTAAATCTCAAACGCTTTGAGTATATCAACACCTTCGACGTATATTCACGTATCACCTGACGCTATGGTGCTAGCAGGGGGCATGTGGTCATGCTAAACCGCTAGCGTCAGGCATCTGCCGCAGTGATTTTGATTACGCTAATATTTTATGTCAATTACTTGTCGATATGTTTTTGTATGTTTTTATCTATCTGTTTTATCTCGATAAAATCTTATTTTATTTGGTGGCGTAATGATTGCATAAGCAGCAGGGACATGTGTTTATAAATCGATTTGGAAAGGGAATCTATTATGCCATTAGATGAAGAAACTGAAGCAGTAGCGCAGGCTGCTCCTGTTGAAAAACCGAAAGGGAACTTGTTAAAGATCATCATTATTGTTCTGTCGTCTCTATTGGTTGTTGGCGGTAGTGTGGTCGCTACACTTTACTTTGCGGGCGTTTTTCCAGTATCAGAAAAGATCAGTAGTGATAATGAGGTGCCAGATAAGAGCAGCTCAAAACCAGAAAAAGAGAGAAAGAATCTAGATCAGGAACCCGCAATCTATTTTGTTTTTGAAAATCCATTTGTAGTTAATTTCATCGACAAAAACCAAATTCGCTATTTACAGATCAATGTCGAGGTGATGTCTCGTGACCAGGAGGTGATTGATAGCATTGGAGCGCATTTACCAAAAATTAAGAATAACTTTCTGGTGCTATTCAGTGATCTTAACTTTGAAATGATCACCAATGCGGTCGGAAAGCAGAAGCTACGAGATCTTGCGCTTGAGGAGCTGAGAAATATTTTAAAAGATGAAACAGGCAATGACGACGTAGAGGCCCTTTATTTTACCGGGTTTGTGATGCAATAAAGGTAGGGAATCCAAATGTCTGTAAATGATCTATTAACACAAGATGAGATTGATGCACTGCTGCATGGTGTTACTGGCGGTGATATCGAGTCTGAAGATGATGTGCTGGATGATGGCTCGGCACATGAGTACGATTTTAACAGTCAGGACAGAATTGTTCGTGGGCGGATGCCCACATTGGAGATGATTAACGAGCGTTTTGCGCGTCACTTCCGTATTAGTCTTTTCAATATGCTGCGTAGAACAGCGGAAATTTCTGTCGGCAGTGTTCAGATGTTGAAGTTTGCAGAATACGTGCATAGTCTTTTTGTGCCAGCCAGTCTGAATCTTGTGAAAGTGGAGCCATTACGAGGCACTGGGTTATTCGTGTTTGATCCCAATCTGGTTTTTACAGTGGTAGATAATTTTTTTGGTGGTGAAGGAAAGTTTCACGCCAAGATTGAGGGACGTGAATTTACACCAACTGAGCAGCGCATTATTCAACTAATGCTTGATCTAAGCTTTAAAGATATGAAGGAGGCGTGGAATCCAGTACTGCCAGTTGAATTTTCTTTTCAGGGAATGGAGGTAAACCCTCACTTTGCCAATATTGTTAGTCCTAGTGAAGTAGTGGTGGTGACTACATTCCATATTGAACTTGATGGAGGTGGAGGGGATCTTCATGTGACGTTACCATATTCAATGGTAGAGCCTATTCGAGAGTTATTAGATGCGGGTGTGCAGAGTGATCGTGATGATAATGATGATCGTTGGTCGATTGCTCTAGTTGAAGAAATTAAAGAGGCGATTGTGGAAGTGAGTAGTGTTTTAACCGAGACTGAAATCACGCTTAATGATCTTAACGCGCTTAAGACGGGTGACATTATCCCGATTGATCTGCCAGAAAAAGTGACGATTCGCGTTGAAGATATACCGGTATTTCGAGGGAATTTTGGTATTTCAGATGGAAAAAATGCAATCAAAATTACAGAGCGTGTAATGGCTGAGAGTTCGAAACAGCTGAACACAGTGATGGGGTAATAAGTATGAATGATACGACTGATAACAATGACGATACAGGTGATGACTGGGCAGCCGCGATGAATGAACAGGCTGATGCAGAGGAAGCATCTGCAGCACCGGCTGATTTTCAGAACCTGCAACCAGACGCCGCCGCATTAAACTCAATGGAAGAGAATATTGAGATGATTCTTGATATTCCAGTCACAGTGTCAGTTGAAATTGGGCGTAGCAAAATTAACATTAGAAATCTTCTCAAGCTAAATCAGGGCTCGGTGGTTGAATTGGACAGGCTTGCTGGAGAGCCAATGGATGTAATTGTCAATGGTACGTTGATTGCACATGGTGAAGTCGTTGTAGTCAATGAAAAATTTGGTGTGCGCTTAACAGATGTGATCAGCGCCGAAGAACGCGTTAAAAAGCTCAAGTAGTTTTTTAAGATGACACTCTTGATTAAGAATATTCTGCTAATAGCACTTCTTTTTCCATTTTCAATTATGGCGAATGAGGCTGCTGTTGAACTTCAAAAAATGCCAGATGTAATGGGAGCTGGAAATATTTTTCAGGTATTGGCTGGTTTATTTGTAGTGCTTATGATGATTCTAGGTGCTGGCTGGATGATGAAGCGCTTTGGTGGTTTAGGGGGTGTTTCAAATGATAATTTAAAGATCGTTGCTGGAATTAGTGTGGGTCAACGTGAAAAAATTGTCGTGGTTCAGGTTGGTGAGATACAGATACTTGTTGGTATAGCACCAGGTAACATTCAAACACTGCATGTATTGGAGAGCACTATCAATAGTGATAGTGAGTTAAAAATTAAGGCTCAAAAAAATGGAAATAGCCATAATGGTTTTGTCAGCCATCTTAAAAAACAGATGAAAAATCGAGCTGAATCATGAGTCGGTTTATAGTTTCGATATTTCTAGTTTTGATATCAATTGCCACTGTGTCAGCGGATACTGGGCTTCCTGCACTGATGGTTTCACCTGCCGCGAATGGTGGAGAGACCTATACCTTAAGTATTCAAATATTAGCCTTGATGACAGTGTTGACTCTGCTGCCAGCAGGATTATTGATGATGACCTCATTCACCCGCATTATTATTGTCTTTGCCATCTTAAGGCAGGCGCTTGGTACTGCCCAGACGCCAACGACACAAACATTGGTGGGCCTTGCTCTATTTCTGACTATTTTTATTATGATGCCTGTTTTTGAAGCTAGTTATGAGGCGGGTGTTAAGCCTTATCTGGAAGAGAACATCGAAGCGAAAGAGGCGGCAGAAAAGTCTATTGAACCATTTAGAAAGTTTATGTTGGCGCAAACACGTGATAGTGATCTTAACTTGTTTGCAAGCCTTTCTGGTAATGAACACATTGAATCATATGCTGATGTACCTTTGTCGATGCTATTACCTGCTTTTGTGACAAGTGAGCTTAAAACCGCTTTTCAGATAGGCTTTATGATTTTTATCCCTTTTCTAATTATTGATCTGGTAGTGGCGAGTGTATTGATGGCGATGGGAATGATGATGTTGTCACCGCTGATTATTTCACTGCCATTTAAGTTGATGCTGTTTGTCCTGGTTGATGGCTGGGCGTTAATTATGGGAACGTTAGCATCAAGCTTTTATATGTGATTGATGTTGAGAGGTAAAAATATTATGGGGCCTGAAGATGTATTAACATTGGGGCGAACTGCCTTGGAAGTAACGATTGTCATCATTGCATTGTTATTGATTCCTGCACTGATTGTTGGCTTGATGGTGAGTATGTTTCAGGCGGCAACGCAGATTAATGAGGCAACACTTAGTTTTATTCCTAAGCTTTTTATCACCTTTATTGTGATGTTGGTAGGTGGCCCGTGGATTTTGCAGGTGATGACTACATATACCAAGCAGTTATTCGAAAATATTCCGATGGCAATTGGCTGATCTGGTTATTCTAGGAACTATATAAGTGAATTTCACTGACGAGCAATTGGTTTTTCTCATTACCAGTTATTTCTGGCCATTTGCACGTATTGCTGCATTTATTGCGGTTGCACCTATTTTTGGTGCCCGTATTGTACCGAAAAAAATTCGTATGTTAATAGCCGTTTCATTGACGATGGTGATTGTGCCTGTGTTACCGCCACACGAAGCCGGACTGGATCCGTTAGGTGTTGATGGGATGTTGATAACGATTGCTCAGGTGATGATTGGATTGGCGATGGGCTTTGCATTGAAGCTGGTGTTTAGTGCGATTGAAACAGGTGGGCATATGATGGCTCAGACGATGG
>QIHH01000221.1 GCA_003230195.1 Gammaproteobacteria bacterium | reverse complement strand
TTTGTCCTTTTGTCCTTTTGTCCTTTTGTCTATTTTGTACGCAAGTTAGAAGATTATACCGCCGCATGCCGTGCCAACGCAGGTAAATCCCCTTTATACCCCATCGCATGTAACATAATCTGGTTTTTCAATGGCGGTAGTTTATCGGCAATGGTAAGCCCTTCGTTGCGCAGCCATTTGAGTGGCAGGTTGTCGCTGCCAAAGAGCTTTTTGAAGCCATCCATTGCCGTCATCATCATCAGGTTGTCGCCTTTACGCCAACGTTCATAACGCCGCAGTATGTGGGTGGCAGCGATATTTTTGTTTTTTGCCTGGGCATCCAGCAGTACTTCGGTGAGTGCGGCGGCATCAAGCAGGCCGAGGTTAACGCCCTGCCCTGCTAGTGGATGAATCGCATGTGCGGCATCACCAATCAGCGCGAGGTGGTTGCCAATGTACGTTGCGGCGTGTTGGCGTTTTAGTGGAAAGGCGGCGCGTGGGCCGACTTCAATCACATTGCCGAGTCGCTGTTCTGAGGCGTATGATAGAGCCGCCATAAATGCCTCATCATCCATCGCCAATAGCGCCTCGGCATGTTCCGGCGAGGTAGACCAGACGATTGAACAGCAGCCGTTATTAAGCGGTAGAAAGGCGAGTGGGCCGCCTGGCATAAAGCGCTGCCATGCGGTTTCCTGATGTGGTAATTCGGTGCGAATCATCGAGACGATGCCATGTTGGTGGTAAGACCAGCCGTGGGTCTCGATGCCGGCATGTTGGCGTACGCGTGAGTTGGCGCCGTCGGCACCAACGATAAGCCGTGTTGTGATCTCGCCACGTTCCTTTAGTGTTAACTTAACCAGCTCACCGCTGGTGTCCTGATCTTCGAGCATCTCCGGGCAGAGTAGTGCTACGTTATCGAAGTCATTGATGCGCTGGATTAGTGCTGCTTGAATCACGCGGTTTTCAACAATGTGGCCAAGTGTGTCCTGTGCGATATCGGCGCTATCAAAATGGATCGCGCCGTTGCCTTCGGCGTCCCACACCTGCATTTCGCGGAAGGGGCTGGCACGCATGGCGACGATGGCATCCCACGCACCCAGGTTGGTGAATATCTGTTGTGAGGCAGCGGTGATGGCCGAGCAGCGCATATCAACGCTATCGTCAGCCCATTCCATCTCGGCGGGATGCGCTTCAACTACCGCCACCTTAAGGTCGCTATCGCCCAAGGCACAAGCGAGGGTGGTGCCGACCATGCCGCCACCGATAACCACTACATCATAATCAGCGTTCATGATCTGTTCCTGTTCATCACTGCAGTGGAATACCGCGCGCCAGTCTGGGCAACTTACCCGCAAGCCCCATTGTCTGGCGCATCAATGCACGTTTAACGGGCGGGATGATATCCATCGCCAGCAAGCCGCTATTGCGAGCCATTACCAGTGGTGTGATCTGGTTTGAGAAGATACGCACCAGCCCATCCGTCAGGCCTGTGACACAGTCCTGGTCATGCTGACGCCATTGGTCGTACTGCTTTAATACCGACAGTACACCAATATCATTGTGCTGCGCTTCAACAATCACTTGCGCGAGTGCGGCGACATCGCGAATGCCAAGGTTAAAGCCCTGCCCTGCGATGGGGTGCAACACATGCGCGGCGTTACCAATCAGCGCGAGGCGAGCGCGGATGTGTTGATTCGCACGCACCAATGCCAATGGATAGGCGTTGCGTTGTCCAGCTTTTTGCAGTGACCCAAGGCGCATACCAAAGCGCTCTTGTAGTCGTGCAAGAAAGGTTTCATCATTCCACGCCATCACTTCATCAACCTTATCGCGATTAACCGTCCATACCAGTGAGCAGCGCCTGTTAGACATCGGTAGCAGTGCCAGCGGGCCACTATCGGTGAAGCGTTCGTAGGCGATGTTCTGATGATCCTTGCCGGGTGTGATGTTAGCAATCACCGCATTTTGATGGTAGTCATCAGAGGTATGGCTAATGCCTGCCAGTTGTCGCACTGCGGAGCGACCACCATCGGCACCCACGATTAGTTTGCTGGTTAAGGTCTCTATCTCACCATCTCGTTCAATCACCACTTCGGCGTTATCAGCATTGATAGTGACGTTTTTCAGTTGTGCTGGGCAGATCAATTCAATGTTAGAAAATGATGCCAGTTGTGTGGCAAAGAGCTCTCCGAGGTCGCGGTTCTCAACTACATAACCAAGCGCGGGATAGCCTTCATGTGCTGCATCCATGCGCGTGGTACCAAAGTGACCGCGATCTGAGATGTGAATTTTTTTAATCGGCGTCGCAATCTTTTTAACCTGTTGCCACAACCCCATCCCTTCAAATATCTTACGTGCGCCATAGGCGAGTGCGATACTGCGGTCGTCGTAACTCGGTTGAGAGTCAGCACAAAACGGCACTGCTTCGACCACGCCTATACGTAGCGGCTGGTTACCCAGGGCGCAGGCGAGGCTGGCACCGACCATGCCGCCGCCAATGATTATTAGGTCATAATGCTGTGTTTTCTTTTTCATATCGTTTTCTAATCGGTTGCGGCCATTAGCGCTTCGATCTCATCTACTGCTTTTGGCACACCGTCACTTAAAATTTCACAGCCATCTTTTGTCACCAGTATATCATCCTCGATACGTATTCCGATGCCCCACCATTTTTTGGCGATTCCTTTACTGCCACGTGGAATGTAGATGCCGGGTTCAACAGTCAACACCATGCCGGGTTCGAGTAACCGCCACACACCATCGATTTTGTATTCACCGACATCGTGTACATCCATGCCGAGCCAGTGACCGGTGCGGTGGACAAAGAAACGGCGATAGGCCTCCTCTTTGATTAGTGTACGTAGATTACCTTTAATTAGCCCTAATTTTTGAAGGCCTTTGGTGATGGCGCGTACTGCGGCAAAGTGTGGGTCATTCCAGTGGTTACCGGGATAGACGGCCTCGATGGCAGCCTCCTGAGCAGCCAGTACAATCTCGTAAATCGCCTTTTGTGGTTCTGAAAATGTTCCACCGACTGGAAAAGTTCTTGTAATATCAGAGGCATAGTACTGTTTTTCAGCACCCGCATCGATCAAAACCAGATCCCCATCCAGCAATTCACCATTATTCTTTATATAATGGAGCACACAGGCGTTGTCGCCACCACCGACAATTGATTGATAGGCCTGTTCGCGACAGCCATGCTGTGCAAACTCATGCAGCAGTTCCGCTTCAAGCTGATACTCCATCATCCCTGGTTTGCACACCTGCATCGCGCGACAATGTGCCTTGGCCGAAATCCTGGCTGCATCACGCATGATTTTGATCTCACTGCGGCTCTTGAACAGACGCATCTCATGCAGCAGATGATCGAGCGCGACAAATTCACTGGGGGCATGCACCCCGATACGTGATTTTTCGCGCACCAAATTTAACCACTCCATCATTTTGTGGTCGAACTCTGCACTAAAACCCATGGTGTAAAAGACCTTTTCACGGTCTTCAAGCAGACCGGGCAGGATCTCATCAATATCATTAATTGGAAAGGCATCATCGGCACCATAGTCGACACATGCCCCCTCCTGGCCTGCACGTGGCCCGTTCCACATCTCCAGCTTTTCATCACGTTCCTGACAAAACAGGATGTACTCACCTTGCGGACGCCCAGGTACTAGTACCACCACCGCCTCTGGTTCTTCAAAGCCACTCAGGTAGTAGAAGTTACTATCGGGTCGGTAGGCGTGCTCTACGTCGCGGTTACGGATTAACATCGGCGCGGCAGGTAGAATCGCAATGCTGTTATGCCCCATCATCTGCATTAAGCGGCGGCGGCGCTTGGGGTACTCTTTTTTATTCATGCAGGTAGACCTTTCTATTTAGATTACGAGTTTAGGAGGGTGTTAACATCCCCTAGTGCAGCACTTTATTTTTAGGTGGCTCATCGCTGCTGTTTGAATGGAGCTCTTCAAAGATTAGCTGCACCGCTATGCGCACATATTCGACTAATTCAACATAGGAGAACTCATCCTGTTCGGTTGGCTCTTGATCACCAGGCGTAATCTGTGAAAACTCAACCAGGTCACGACTGATTTCACCCACCTGCTCAGGCAATGTAGAAAAATCTTTAATACCACCAGCGGCCAAACCAAACAGGAATGACTGGCACCATGCCCCCAGCTCTTCGCTACGTTCACCTAGAGGGGTGTTATCATCCGGTAGTAGTGGGTAGAAGTCACATTCGCCGCTGCCAAACTGACGCAATGTTTCGCGGTGTAGTGCGCGCAATAGCTTACCGTCTTCACCTGCTTCAAGGCTATCGAGGTGGGTACCTTGGGTTGAGATCAGGTCATTGGGATCATCAGAGGTTAATTGATCAAGGTTTTCTTCATCCATTAACGCAACCCACGCTTCGCACTCAACGTAGCCACGTGCACAAATCAATCCACATAACAGTCCATGGCCCTCAGTTGCGCTGACCATTAACCCAAGGCGCGATAGTGTATCTTCAACGCTAGCTGTATTTATCTCCATCTCTACTCCATCACACTTTTACGCGATAGATTAAAGTCGCTCACGTAAAAAACATCGATAAAATCATTTAACATTAACCACCAAAAACAAGGGGATAGCGCCTAAGCATGGGAAGCCTCTGTTAACTAATGATGAATGCTACCATCTCTGTGCCAGATTCCACAGTGTTCAGACATTGACCAGACGGTGGCAGCGCTTTATATTTGTACTATGACTACTGAAAAATCATTTTCTTGCGAAGAGCAAAAGATCAAAAAACTGGAATTTTCTGTCGATGAACTTGCCCGTCTATGTGAACGACTACAGCAGGAGAATGTTCAGCTACGGAATGAGCGTGCGCAATTGTTGGCAGAACAGGGTCAACTGGCTGAAAAGAACCACATGGCACGTGACAAGATGGAAAAAATGATTACCCGTTTAAAGCACATGGAGTCAGAGCTGTGAGTAATGAAAACGTCCCTATTACGATCAAGGTACTGGATAAGGAGTTCCGCATCGCCTGCCCAGAGTCAGAGCAGGCCTCACTAATGGCATCAGCTAACTATCTGAGCGACAAGATGCGCGAAGTGCGCGATACCGGCAAGGTGATTGGAATGGACCGTATTGCAGTGATGACCGCGCTGAACCTGGCACATGAGCTACTTCAGAGTAAATCTGAACAGGCTGACTTCACCGATAATTTTGGCCACCGTCTTGAATTGTTACAAGATAAAATTGATACAGCACTCAACAACAGCAAGCAAATGGAGTTATAATAGCTATACGGTCGTAAGACCACCGAATTGGGTACTCCCTGTGGTGTACGTCTCTGAGCTGGGTATTCTCTTGAGCCTAATTATATACCCCGGGAACATACTGCGGATGTTATTGTGCATGCCTGCGAAAGCGGGAAGCCTACGATGTTCCAACCGTTCCCACCTGAACCTTTGGTTCAAGGGCAAAGGCTCACCGCGGCACATATGGGGATTACCCTTCTATTCTATGATCAGCAGTCTCTGGTTAGAAACTGGCATTAATCACTGAAAAAAATTTCGCTCCAGCATGCTCAGAGGTTTTGCCATATCACGGAGTTATGAAAACAGCCTTTGGATTCTCACAATCAGCAATATTTACAGGCAATTCACTTCTCTTAATCAATTAAATTAACGCCAGTGATAAGGGCTCTTTATTTGCTTTGAGATCGGGATGCAGAAGCTGGCAGTCATGCCGGTAAAATAACTGAGTAACTGCTGCAAAGTGTTAGGCGATATCATCTCTAGTGGATAAATATCGTAGGCAAACTGCTCGCGAAAAGTATAACCGCTGATCGGCAACCATTGATTAACAAAACGGTTCCAAGTTTGATCTGCTTGCGCTAAAGAACCTTGAAATTCGGTAATGGCAACATCGCCCGAAGGGATGTTAATTAAGCTGACTTCATGATCACCTTCAAAATTCTTTGGTACGACCACTGCTGCATCGTAGCGGTAACGATCTTTATTTTTTTCATCCCATAAATCATTGTGTATACCCATTACAATGGTCTTTTCATTCAACAGATGATGTTTTTTCATCCACTTAATCATCACAGGCCAAATAGAGGCCATTTTTTCTACAGGCCCAATATATCGCATAGCTGCTACGTGATAGGCAGGCGATGTTTCAATACGAACGGTTAGTGCGCGAACTTCTAAACGTGTACCCACATTTTTTGATTCGTTGTTCTGGGATTCATTATTCTCGGCTGGTCGATATATATAAGGTGCGACCTGTTGATTATCACGAAAATCTTTAGGCGGGCAGCCAAAGGCCTTGATGAACGCTTTAGAAAAACCACCTGGACTATCGAAACCGGAATACAACGCGATATCGATAATCTGCATACCACTCCATTTTAGCATATAAGCAGCCCGCTGTATGCGTAAGCGGCGTATATAGCAGGGCAATCGGGCTTAAAAGGCCTTGAAAGCAGAATTCAGATGAGGTATTTAGGTTAACCATTTGAATGGTATCAAATGACAAAGCCACC
>QIHH01000230.1 GCA_003230195.1 Gammaproteobacteria bacterium | reverse complement strand
ATGACTACGATGAAGTACTCTTCTATCACATGGGTGAATTCTTTTCGCGTGACAACATCCATCCCGGTATGATGAGTTTTCACCCCAGTGGTTTTCCACATGGGCCTCACCCAAAAGCACTCGCGGCCGGGCTCAAAACAGAACGCCAAGCAACCGATGAGGTTGCCGTGATGATCGACACACGCGATGCACTTTCAGTCGCGCCACTGGCTGAGGAGGTAGAGTGGCTAGCCTATGTCGATTCCTGGAAAGGATAGCAAAGAGAGAGGTAACAGACGATGAAACTGGCATCACTCAATACGGGCGGGCGTGACGGCACCCTGATCGTCACCAACCGTGAACTCACTCGTTACATCGCAGTGCCGCAAATTGCAGCGACCCTGCAGCAGGCGCTCGAACACTGGCCAGTGTGTCTGCCGCAACTACAGCAGATCTACAGCGAGCTAAATGAAGGTACTATCGATGGATGCCCACTCGACTTCTACAACCTCTCAGCGCCACTGCCACGCGCCTATCAATGGCTTGATGGTAGCGCCTACCTAAGCCATGTCGAACGCGTACGCAAGGCACGGGGTGCTGAGATGCCAGCCAGTTTTCTTGAAGACCCATTAATGTATCAAGGAGGCAGCGATACCTTTATCGGTCCGCGTCATGCAATTCATGCTGTGGACGAAGCCTGGGGCATCGATTTTGAATCTGAAATCGCGATTGTCACAGACGATGTACCACCCGGCACCAGTGCCAGCGATGCCGCCAATCACATTAGACTGTTAATGCTGGTGAACGATGTCTCACTGCGTCATCTAATTCCGCCAGAACTTGCCAAGGGCTTTGGTTTTATCCACGGTAAACCACCGACCGCCTTTTCACCCGTTGCGGTAACACCCGATGAATTGGGTCATCACTGGCGCGATAGTAAACTGCACCTGCCATTGGTGACTCACCTTAACGGCAAACAATTTGGCAATCCCGATGCCGGTAAAGATATGCAATTCAACTTCGCACAATTGATTCAACATGCAGCCAAAACACGCCCACTCGGCAGCGGCACCATCATCGGCTCCGGTACGGTCTCAAATAATGACCTCACGCTAGGTTGTTCCTGCCTTGCTGAGCGCCGCGTACTAGAAATCATAGACAATGGTGAAGCAACAACCCCCTTTATGAAACATGGTGACATCGTCAAAATCGATATGCTTGACGAGGAGAACAACTCTATTTTTGGCAGCATTGAGCAGGTGGTTGAGGCGTGAATAAGCGCATTCTTTACACCTACTATCGTAGTACTGCAGCGTATCGCGTGCGTATCGCACTTAATTTAAAGCAACTTGATTACACCCCTCACTTTATTCATCTAGGACGAGATGGCGGAGAACAACGTTCACAAGCCTACCGGAACATTAATCAACAAGGATTAGTACCCACACTGATTGATGGCGACACAACGATAACTCAATCACTCGCCATTATTGAGTACCTCAATGAACGCCACCCAAACAACCCTCTTCTACCCGATTCACTCACTTTACACGCACAGGTGAGATCTCTCGCACAACAGATCTGCTGCGATATTCATCCACTCAATAATTTACGTGTACTTAATTATCTCCGTACAGAGATGAAGCAGGATGAGCAGGCACGTCACCAATGGTATCAACACTGGATATCAGAAGGACTCATGGCAATCGAACAACAGCTGACGACTAGCACGGGCAAATACAAAAGCCGCTGTTGCTTCGGCAATACGCCCACCATCGCAGATCTTTGTTTAATACCACAACTCTATAATGCGAGGCGTTTTAACTGCGATATTCACCACTATCCTACGCTACTTAAAATAGAAGAACACTGCATGGCACTTAGCGCCTTCCAACAGGCGTCACCCAAACAACAGCCTGATTACGAATAAAGGGACTCGGCATGACCAACAGTAACACGCTTGAAAAATTTTCCGCTGACAATCAGATAGAAGGACTAACCGAACCATCACTCCAAGCGCTAATAAAAAAGAGAACGGGCTACACCATCGACAAGGCAAAAAATTTTCTCTCATTTCAACAACGAATCAATGAAGAGCTGCTAAAACACCCCATTATCACCAATAATGACTATTGCCACTGGTTTGAACAAGGCGATCAAAACAAAGCCCAGGTACAGGAATTTGTGGTGCAGTTTTCAGTCTTCTCCAATTTATTCCTAATCGCACAACTACACAAAACCATCAATGCTGATACGCTGGAAGGAATGCACGCCTCCAAAGAGATTCTCGCCAATGAGATCGGCGTTATCTTTAACACAAAAAAAGATCGCAAAGCAATGACTGGCAACCCCAATGCAGGTGAAAACCCAGATATCGTCTCAACCGAAGGCTCTGTTGAAGGGGGGCAATTTCGTTTCAAGGCCGCGCACTTTGAATGGCTCTACCGTATGGCACAAAAACTCGGACTTGAATTTACCGACATTGGCAAACGCCGCCACGGCACTGAATCTACTCTCTTTTATTGCGATGAGCTGACTCGCATCTACGGCAATGAAGATTATCTTATTTCACAGGCCGCCAGTTACGCCGTCGAAAACTGGGCTGCCGCTGGATTCTGGGGCCAGCTCGTCGCTGGCTTCGAAAAATTCAATGACACCCGTGAAATCAAACTACCACTCGGTTTTTTTACCTGGCATGCATTGATCGAATCACAACATGCCGCACATACCCAAGAAGAACTCGAAGAGCTCTATTTTGGGCGTAAAATCAATGAAGATAAGTTTATCCATGATGGTAATGAAATGCTCGATGGTGTGGCTATTTTTTGGAATGGCCTCGAAATTCAGCGAAAATCATTAGCCGGTTAACATTTCTCTTACCTATTTACTCCCACTGTTCTTATCTAAATACAGGCAAAAAACAACAACATTAATCCACTATTAAACGATAGAAATTAAGATTACTTTCAACATTCCTTGGATCGAGACAGATACCAATATGGAATAACGGCGTTACTTGAATAGCATTCTCCGGTTTCACTGGCACACACCAGACAACAACACCATAAACCTGACAGTCTCCAGCCTCAGCTTGATAACTTAAACAGACTTCCTCGTCTATTACCACATCACGCTCAATACAGACACCAATGCCAAATGGTGAGACATCCCTCACTGATTTCACATCAAAACCTTGTTCTTCTAATAATAACACCAGCTTGCCGCCTGACTGCTCTGCAGGCACAACACGTTTAGTCCTACCCATTTCTTTCATTAATAAAAATTTCCTTCCATAAATTAGAGATAAAGCACTCACTTAATTAAAGCAGAGACAAACAAATATTACGATTTACATGCTCATTTAACTAAAATAATTTAATTTCTCTTGCTTATATTATTAACATATCGCATTTAAAAAACATAAGTGCAGATCAAAAGTGTGAACCAGTCCAGCATTCATGTTCATTCTGCTCTGTTAAGCTACTGAAAAACTTCTATTCCATTAATTTCAAATCGAAGCAACGCTATCACGACAGGGAGCCACCATGAAACGTCAACTCATTATCTTTACCACACTTATCCCAATCCTTTTATCAGGCTGTGTATCAAGTGGAAAACACGACATCGCACTGGCTGAAATTGACTCAATGCGCCTGTCACTAGGCTCCGCACAGGATGAAATTAATCGTAATCATCAAAAAATTGAAACAACCGAACAAGAATTAATAACAGCTAAAAGTACAGTCACTGCGTCCCAGAGTGATATCGATAAGCTTGAAAATAAAAGGCGTTCACTTCAAAAAGAACTATCCGACTCTCGCGCTCAAATGACAACACTGCAAAACATAGAAGCGGAAACCAAACGCCGCAATGAAATTTATGCACAATTTGTTAATCGCCTGCAAACCATGATTGATGGCGGGCAGCTAACCGTCAGTATTGAACAGGGGCGAATTGCCATTAATTTGCCTAACAATGTCCTCTTCAGTAGTGGCAGCGCCCATTTAAACAGCAAAGGAAACGAAGCACTGACTCAAATCGCGGCCGTACTAAGTCAGTTTTCAGATCGACGCTTTCAGATTGAAGGGCATACCGATAACAACCCCATCAAAAGCGCTCGTTTCCCAAGCAACTGGGAACTATCAACCTCTCGCGCACTGTCAGTTGTTCATCTTTTATCGGGGTTAGGAGTCTCCTCTGAAAATATTTCTGCCGCCGGATTTGGCGAGTTTCAGCCAAGAGCCAGTAATGATAGTGAAGAGGGTCGACAACTCAATCGCCGTATTGAAATCATCATGCAGCCAAATTTAGATATCCTATCTAATGAACTGCCCAATGTGGTCTCATCGTTAGACGATTCAGAATAGCCCAAAATAATCAGGTTGCGCAGAGAACATCGGTTTTCTGCGTAGCTTGTTGTATTAACCTAGATCAAATCAACAGGTCTAAGATCAAAACCACCCGCCATACCATCACCTGATACATCAAACGTCTTTGGGCGATAGTCTATAACCACTCCCCTTTACTTGGTCGCGTGCGGCATACCACCCGGCCAGTACAATCAGCAGTCCACCCACCCATTCGTTAAGCATCACATGTTCATCCGTTAGCAATTGCGCGGAGACTGCGCCGACCACCAGCTCAAACAGCAGAATCACCACCGATTGATGCGCCGGCATATGGCTTACCCCGTAGAGCACCACTAGCGTCATCACCACCATACCGATCGCACCGAGCGACAACGCGCCCACCACCACCTCACGTTCAACTTCTGGCAGTGGGATCCCCGCAATCAAAATCCATACAGTGGCGAGCGTCACGGCGCCACACCAAGTGGAAACGGTCTTCACCCAGATCTCGACGTCGTGCATCTTGCGTATCAACACATTAGCGAGCGCAAAGGCAAAACCAGAGGAAAGTGCCAGCCAGTCCGCTTCTCCCTGCGGCCATGGCACCCCCATCTCACTATCCCATAACATCACCAGCGCACCGACCAGTGCCAATAGCAACGTGATGCGAGCAGAGCGGGTCAACGGCTCGTCAAGCAGTAGTTTACTGAGCATCACTGTCCACAAGGGTGAGAGAAAAAAGAGCAGTGTTACTCGCACCACATTCCCCTCTAAAATCGCCAGAATAAAGGCGATATTGCACCACGCGCTCACCAAGGCGAGCACCAGTAGCATTCTAGGGTGTACTAGCGGATAACGCCGCTTCAAAACCAGCGGCAGCCCCACCATCAACGCTGCGCCGTAGATTAGCAGTGTTGCCCACAAACCCACTAGGCCATTGTGTTCCAGTAAACGCAGTGGGTACCAAAATACGCCCCACAGGGTCGCACCGAGTAATAATGCTAAAACGGGCAAGATAATATGGCTCTGTTTGGACGGCATATGGCGGAATGACTTATACTAGACGGCTATTTGGCAGAAGTTTGAATTTTGCCTACCATAACATGACGTATCACATCCGACTAAACACGTATGAATCCTGATTTATCCAGACTACAGCCCTACCCCTTTGAAAAGCTGGCACAACTTAAAGCGGGCATCACACCAGACAAGGGATACCGCGCGATCAACCTCGCGATTGGCGAACCCAAACATAGCCCGCCTAGCTTTGTCACCGAGGAAGTGCTCACCCACCTGCATGGCTTAGCCCACTACCCCATCACCAAGGGAATACTAGCCCTGCGCGAGGCGATTGCCGACTGGCTGATGCAACGCTTTTCACTACCCAGCCATAGCATTGATGTCGAACGCCACGTTTTACCGGTAAATGGTACCCGCGAGGCACTGTTCGCATTTGCACAGACAGTGGTCGACCGTACTCAGCCAGCCCCACTAGTGATGTGCCCCAACCCGTTCTATCAGATCTACGAAGGGGCCGCCTATCTCGCCGGGGCTGAGCCGTGGTTTATCAATGCCACCGCAGAGAGTGACTGGTTGCCAGACTTCGATCGTGTGCCGGATGAGGCATGGCAACGCTGTCAGCTGCTCTATCTCTGCTCACCCAGCAATCCGACTGGCGCAGTCATCGGTAAAAAGACGCTCAGCCACTTAATAGCACTGGCTGAAAAATTCGACTTTATAATCGCCTCTGACGAGTGTTATTCAGAAATCTATTTCGACGAATCCAACCCACCGGTTGGACTACTTGAGACCGCCGCCGAAATTGGCAACACAGACTACAAACGCTGCATGGTATTTCACAGCCTTTCCAAACGTTCTAATTTACCCGGAATGCGTTCCGGCTTTGTGGCAGGTGATGCAGGATTAATCAAACAGTTCCTGCTCTACCGCACCTATCATGGCAGTGCCATGGCACCCTATGCACAACATGCCAGCATCAAGGCGTGGCGCGATGAGCAACATGTGGTGAAAAACCGCATTTATTACCGCGAAAAATTTGCCGCCGTCATCGCTATACTCGCTGACGTGATCGAAGTGACATGCCCGGCCGCCAGTTTTTACCTGTGGTTAAAGACACCGCCTGCACTGCATAACAACGACGCGGAATTTGCGCTACAGTTATACCAGCAGAAACATATTAACCTGCTGCCCGGCAGCTACCTCTCGCGTGAGGCAAACGGCATCAATCCCGGCCGTGGTTACGTG
>QIHH01000260.1 GCA_003230195.1 Gammaproteobacteria bacterium | reverse complement strand
GGTTCAATTTCAAGAACGGCCTATTCATTGGCAGATATACCAGCATCACTTACACCGCCGCCGACCTATATTACCGCTTCTCAGGTGCCGCTGATTCAGAGGGTGCTGGGTGGGGCGGACAATCGTATAGTGCTTGATGCGGTGCGTAAAAAGGAAATTACTTTAGAGCAGATCCCGGCTGAATTTATCCCGAGAACACGGTTGTATGGCTTTATTGAATTGAAGTTTTTTTCAATCGATAGGGCGGGTAATAGTGAGACTGATTCATCTGGTAGCGGTGTGAAACGTGAAATCTACTATGTGGATATCGGCGCGCCAGAAACACAGGCGACACCGAATACAGGGGGTAATGTCTTTACCACTGAAATCCATGTGGTACTGGAATGTTATGATTATGGAGATGTGCCATCTGGTTTTAGTAAACTGCCCCCAGGCGTGACGATAGAGGCAACTGGTTCTGGCTGTCGGGAGGGTAGTACCTATTATACGATTGGTGGCGGGTTGCCAACACCATCAGAGGTGGGAACCGGCGGAGCGACGCAGGCGTATACTGGGCCGATTGCGATTTCATCTGCATCGGTAATACGCTTTCTCTCTATTGATGAGTTGGGGAACGAAGAGGTTTCTGGTTTTGAGGTTTACGCTTTTACCTTTAGTAGCGTTGGCCGCAGCGGTGTCGGGGCGAGCGGTTTTGCGGTGTGGTTGTTTGCATTATTCGGATTACTATTACGTTGGCGTAGTGTGCGGACAACGATGCATTAACGCCGCCCACACGCGGCTTATCTCTTTTTAGTGGCGGAAATGACGCATGCCGGTAAAGACCATCGCCATGCCGTGCTCGTTCGCCGCATCAATCACTTCCTTATCTCGCATTGAACCGCCCGGCTGAATGACTGCGGTGATGCCTGCTTCGGCTGCGGCATCAATACCATCACGGAATGGGAAGAAGGCATCACTTGCCATGACGGACCCTTTTACTTGCAGGTTAGCGTCGGTTGCTTTGATCGCCGCGATACGGGCGCTATAGATGCGGCTCATTTGCCCCGCACCAACGCCTATTGTGGTGAGATCTTTGCCGTAGACAATGGCGTTAGATTTTACAAATTTTGCTACCTTCCAGCTAAATAACAGGTCTTTCATCACTTTATCAGATGGCGTGATTTCGCTGACGACCTTGAGGTCGCTGGCGCTCACCATGCCTGAATCGGATGTTTGCAGCAACATGCCACCATTCACGCGACGGTAGTCGAGTGATGCGGTTCGCTCTAACGGCCACTCACCGCAGGCGAGCAGGCGTACGTTTGCTTTCTCAGCGATGATCGCCAAAGCGCTCTCTGTTACAGAGGGCGCGATAATAACCTCAACAAACTGACGGTCGATAATGGCGCGAGCTGTTTCGGTGTCGAGTGGGCGATTAAAGGCGATGATGCCGCCAAAGGCAGAGGTTGGGTCCGTTTTATAGGCGCGATCATAAGCGTTGATCAGCGAATCGGCGATCGCTACGCCACAAGGATTAGCATGTTTCACGATAACACAGGCAGCTCTTTCGAACTGTTTTACACATTCCAGCGCGGCATCGGTATCGGCGATGTTGTTAAACGATAGTGCTTTACCCTGAAGTTGGCCGGCAGTGGCGATGCAGGCCTCCTGCGCGCGTGCTTCAATATAAAATGCCGCTTTTTGATGTGGATTTTCACCGTAGCGCATATCTTGCGATTTGATGAATTGTGCATTAAAACTGTGCGGAAATACTGCACGGTTTTCATTTGAAATACCGCCATCGGTGATACTACCCAAGTAGTTGGCAATGGTGCTGTCGTAGGCTGCGGTATGCTCGAAGGCTTTAACGGCGAGTGAAAAATGGCGCGTATGACTGAGTGTGTTATCGTTTTCAGCCATCTCTTCGAGTACTTCTGCGTAGTCGTTAACATCAACAACGATGGCAACATCTTTATGGTTTTTAGCTGCGGCACGTACCATGGTAGGCCCACCAATATCGATGTTTTCAATCGCCAGCGGTAGTGCGCACCCTAGCTTGGCAACGGTCTGTTCAAATGGATAGAGGTTAACCACAACCAAATCAATCGGTGTGATGTTGTGTTCCGCCATTGCATCGCGGTCGATCTCACGACGACCAAGAATACCCCCGTGAATCTTTGGGTGAAGGGTCTTGAGACGGCCATCCATCATTTCAGGAAAGCCAGTATGGTCAGAGACCTCAATGACTTCGACGCCATTGTCTGCAAGTAATTTGGCAGTGCCACCAGTAGACAGTATCTCTACCTTCATCGATTGTAGGCCCTGGGCAAATTCTAGAATATTGGTTTTATCCGAGACACTGATGAGTGCGCGTTTAATCGTCATGGGCTGTTGTGATCTTTAAGTTGGGGGAAACAAACGAAACTGAATTGATATAATTCGATTAATTATTGAGGTCGTGGGCTTCTAATTTTTTGCGCAGCGTGCTGCGATTGATGCCCAGAATCTCTGATGCTTTGCTTTGATTGCCGCGGGTGTAATCCAGTACGGCTTTGAGTAGTGGTTGTTCTACTTCGTTTAGTACCATGCGGTAGAGATCGGCAGGTTGGTGGCCATCAAGGTCGTGAAAATAGCGTTCGAGAGCACTATCAATGCAAGTGCTGATGGGTTGTTTGCGACGTTCCTGTTTGTCTGTATTCATTATGCGGCGGCCTCTTCCAAGTTAGGTTGTTTTGAATTTTGCTGTGTGGCTGCTTCTAGTTGCTCGAAAAAATCACGGGTGAGTGCTAGTTGTTGCTCGATGCTATCGACTCGATTGACCCGCTGGCGGAATGCCCCGCCACCAATCTGGCCCTTGCTATACCACGAGATATGTTTGCGCGCCATGCGAACCCCGATGTGTTCGCCATAAAATTCATACAGGCGTTCAAGGTGGTCGAGCATGATGGTGCTCACTTCGCTAACAGTTGGTTCAGCAAGGTGTTCACCCGTTGCAAGATAATGGTTGATCGTATTGAAAATCCATGGTCTGCCCTGGGCTGCGCGGCCGATCATGATGGCATCGACACCGGTTTGTTCAAGTACCCATTTCGCCTTTTCCGGTGTATTGATATCGCCGTTGGCGATCACCGGGATATTGATCGCTTGTTTGATCTGGCGGATGGTCTCGTACTCAGCTTCGCCGCGATAAGCGCAGGCACGGGTGCGACCATGTACGGCGAGTGCTTGAATACCTGCCTGTTCGGCAATGCGTGCAATGACGACACCGTTGCGGTTTTCAAGGTCCCAACCGGTGCGAATTTTTAGCGTTACTGGAATATCAACGGCGTTGACTACTGAGTCGAGAATGCGAGCGACGAGGTTTTCGTCTTGCAGTAATGCTGAACCAGACATCACATTACAGACTTTTTTTGCTGGACAGCCCATGTTGATATCAACGATTTGAGCGCCATTATCGGCATTGTGTTTGGCTGCTTCGGCCATCATCGTGGGATCAGAACCCGCGATCTGTACAGAGCGAGGCTCTATTTCGCCATCGTGATTGGCGCGCCGCAGAGTTTTTGCACTGCCGTACAGCAATGAATTTGATGAGATCATCTCAGATACGGCCATACCTGCCCCAAGCCGTTTACAGAGCTGGCGGAATGGGCGGTCAGTGACTCCCGCCATAGGCGCGAGCATCAGGTTATTAGCTAGTTTGTATGATCCGATTTGCATGTTTTTTAGCGCGATAACATTGATTTCCATTACCTCGGTCTGAGTCGATTTGGAGAGCAATACAGAGGCCATATGATACCTGCTCCAAGGATGTGGATAAAGCAGAAACTGTTGCTTTTTTAATCGGTTATTTGAGTTCGAATTCAAAATTGATTGCTTGTTTGTCTGGATCAATCAGTTCGAGGGTAGCGCTTAATGGTTTGCCTGCCGGGAATCCGCTATTAATATCAATCTCCTGTGAGAGGTATTCATCTGGCTGAAAGGCGCGGGTGGCGAGCAGGGTCTGGTTGATGTCAAAAAAACTCAGCTTTAGTTGTGGATAAGGCTGAGTGAAGCTGGCATTATTTTGCAACGTGACATTGATCAACAGCGCCTTGGGAACCGTTGGATGGCTGCGAATATCGCGATTGACGATACTAATTTTATCCGTCGCGCGCTGTAGTGTGATCTGGCAGCCGCTGGCAGCACAGAATTGCTCAAGCCATGGGCGTAATATTGGGTAACCCTGCACGAGTTTGTTGCTCAAAAAATAACTTGCCTGGGCAAAGAGCAGGGCGCATAAGAGCATGCCTAGCACGCCCCACTTTAGGGTTGATGGCTTTATGGACGGGCTGGCTGTTTGTGGTGTGGGTGTATCGGTGAGTTGGTAACTTTCGGCAACATTGTCATTGCTAAGGCGATCGATGGATGAAATTTCCAAGATTTCAGCTGACTCACTACTGCTTAGCGGGTGTTTTGAAAGCGTGTAGAGTGCATTAAAGGTGTTGCTACATTTGCCGCATTGTACCTTGCCACCCGCGCTAGTGAGATCTTGGTCACTGATGCTGAAATTTGTATGGCACTGTGGGCATTGAGTAAACATCTATCTCTGTCGTGTTCCTGTGGTCAATCTGTGTTTAAAAAATAATTGCTGCTGTTATTGCTTGTTGCGGGCGGCGACCAGTCGTATCCAACCTTCTTTTTCGACGGCGGGTTGAAACTCGAACCATTTTTCATAGCTGCTAATCACTTCTGTTGCCTGTTCACTTAAAATTCCCGATAACACGATAATGCCGTGATGTTTTACCAATGTTGAGAAATAGTCGGCTAGTTCCATAATTGGATTAGCTAGGATGTTCGCTAACAGGCAGTCAACGGCTGATAGTTTATTACATTCATTGGGCAGTGCGGTGGTAATTTTTGCTGCGACATGGTTCTGGGTGGCATTATTGTTGGTGGCCAGCAGTGCCTGCGGATCGATGTCGATCGCCTCAATCGAGGTGGCGCCACTCATTGCGGCGCCAATGGCAAGAATACCAGAGCCACAGCCGAAGTCGATTACGGTTTTACCGTCGAGATCATTTTGATCAATCCACTCTAGGCAGAGCGCGGTGGTGGGGTGGGTTCCGGTGCCAAAGGCGAGGCCGGGATCGAGCATAATATTCAGGGCCTCGGGCTCTGGCGGGGTAGTTTCGGTTGGACAGATCCACAGGCGTTCACCAAAGCGCATCGGTTTGAACTCATCCATCCAGAGGCGTTCCCA
The DNA here is from genome assembly GCA_003230195.1 of Gammaproteobacteria bacterium. Taxonomy (GTDB): domain Bacteria; phylum Pseudomonadota; class Gammaproteobacteria; order SZUA-140; family SZUA-140; genus SZUA-76. Next base: position 1,432 of record QIHH01000260.1, on the reverse strand, counting down.
CTGCTGCTCTTTTAATTCGGTGATACGATATGGTGGCAGGGTAGAAAATAGTGTTGCTTGCTGGACTCGTGCTAGCACAGTATCAAAATCTGTTTCGGCATCGAACAGTCCCACCACACAAGTACTGGCCCATAGGTCGCTAGCATCCGCAGCGGGTTCATATATTGGTGTCTCAGCGTTGTCTTTGAATGTTACAGAGACGGCGCCTGCTTCACAAAAAATTTCTGAAAGTGTCTCCACCTCTGAGGGTGATACATCAAATGTAAGTTCCTGCCATGGCATAGTTGATTTTATCTTGCCTTTGATTATTGATAAGTTTTTATTGTACGCGTATGAGAGGGAGTATGGCGAACCTGATTTTATTGACGTTAATGATGGCGTTTTTTTCATTTGGGAGGATACCCCGCACAGCTATGCCATTAAGGTTTTTTATGCCTGTGCTGCGCGTAGTAGCATACCATTGCAAAGCGCGAGTAATTGAACAGCTGAGAGCGATGCTAAAAAGACCAGGCAGCGAGGGACTGCCTGGAGATGGTTAAACTGCAGTAGCGGTCTATGATTTTTGCGCTGTTTTTTTAAGTAAAATATCACCCCATTCGTGGCTCATTAAACCGGCCAGAATCATTCCTGTACCAAGCCACACTTCGATTCCAACTCGTTCGTTATTTAACGCGTGTCCAAGCAGTAGCGCTAGCACTGGTGTGATTAGCGTGAGCAATGTGGCACGACTGGCTTCCATTTTTTTCAGCAGATAGAAAAACAGAATAAATCCAGCAACAGAGCCAAATACACCTAAATATATAGTTGCACTGAGCGCACGTGCAGGGATCTCGGTGGGTAGTTGGCCATCAAATAGCAACCATGTCAGTGCATACAGTGGCGTTGAGATGATCAATGCGCCAGTGGTGATCGCAACAGGCGATAAGCCTGTATTGGTACGTTTAAGCCACACCGTACTCACCGCGGCGAGGGCGATCGCAAGCAGTATTGCACAGGTGCCCTGGATTGCTTTTTCACCGAGTGAAAAGTCAGCGCCAAAGACAACAGCTAGTCCTGCTACGGCCAGTAACAGGCCAATGATTCTTGTCATCGTAAATTTACTTTCACCTAGCCAGATGACAGCTAAAATTCCTGTCACAATAGGTGTTAAGCCAAACAGCACAGAGATGACCCCAGAAGGGATATACTGCGCCCCCCAGTAGACACATAACATTGAGGCGTAAATGCTAACAGCTGCAGAAAGGTAGGCCTCGCGTGCTTTTTTATGCCATGGTAGCGCTATGCGCATCACTTTGACGATGAGCAGGCATAGCACCATGCCCAGCACCATTCTGCTGAAGACACTAAAAAGGAAGCCTTGACCTTCGCTGCTCCATTGAATGGCGAGCGGCGTGGTTGACCAGATGAGTACGACGGCCGCAAAGGCGGCGGG
>QIHH01000134.1 GCA_003230195.1 Gammaproteobacteria bacterium | reverse complement strand
TTGGCTGGGGTGGCTGGTGGTTCTGGGATCCAGTCGAAAATGCTTCATTTATGCCATGGTTAGTGGGTACCGCGTTGATTCACTCATTAGCGGTAACTGAAAAACGCGGTAGCTTTAAGAACTGGACGATTCTGTTGGCGATCATCGCCTTCTCAATGAGCCTGCTAGGGACATTCTTGGTACGTTCCGGGGTGTTGACGTCAGTTCATGCCTTCGCTACCGATCCTGATCGCGGGATCTATATTCTGGGTTTTCTTGCCGTTGCGATTGGTAGTTCGCTGTTTCTTTATGCGGTGCGCGCACCCAGTGTTAGTAAAGGTGGCGAGTTTTCAATGCTGTCACGTGAGACGCTGCTGCTGAGTAATAATGTACTGTTGATTGTGGCCTGTGGCACGGTACTGTTAGGCACTCTGTATCCACTATTATTAGACGCACTGGACATGGGCAAGATCTCGGTTGGCCCCCCTTATTTTAATTCGGTCTTTGTGCCGTTGATGATGCCGCTGCTCTTTCTGATAGGACTGGCACCATTTGTGCGCTGGAAGAAAGCAGACTTGGGTGAACTCGCTCGACTGCTGCGCTGGGCTTTTGCGGTCTCGTTAATTATTGCGTTAATACTGCCATTTACCATGGGCGACTGGAAGATAATGGCCAGTGTTGGCCTGCTGCTGGCGATCTGGATTCTAGTGACCATTATTTTAGGTTTTGCCCGTCGCATACAGCGGGGTAGAGGTCTGAAAGGGATTTCGATGAGTTATTATGGGATGCAGACCGGGCATCTTGGGATGGCGGTATTTGTGGTCGGTGTCACGATGGTTGGCAGTTACGAGACCGAAAAAGATGTTCGTATGGATATTGGTGACGTCACCACGGTGGGTGACTACACCTTCCGTTTTGATGGGGTGGTTGATCAGGCGGGACCCAATTACCAAGCGACACGTGGTTATATTCAGGTGATGAAAGATGGCGAAAATGTGATGTTGATGCATCCTGAAAAACGTATCTATAACGTCCAGACGATGCCGATGACCGAAGCGGCAATCGATAGCGGTGTGACGCGTGACCTCTATGTTTCGTTGGGTGAGCCGGTGAGCGGTGGTGCCTGGAGTGTGCGTATCTACCATAAGCCCTTTGTAAATTGGATCTGGGGAGGCTGTGCCTTGATGGCCCTAGGTGGTTTCTTCGCCATGTCTGATCGTCGTTATCGAATCGCTTCGCGCCAACGTAAAGAGGTGGAAAAGAAAAAGATGGCAACCGCTAACAGTGATGCCGGTGAAAATATTGGTGATTCACCTGCTGTTGCGCGGGAGGTGAAGGCTTAATGGTTCGTTATTTAAAATATCTAACACCACTGTTGGTGTTTTTAGTGATGGTGTGGTTTCTAGGAAAGGGGCTTTACCTCAATCCTCGTGATGTACCATCACCACTGGTGGGTAAGCCTGCACCAGTGTTTTCGGCAGCGGATCTGCGTAGCCCTGAACTGCAATTTACCTCTGAGCAGATGAAAGGAAAGGTGTGGATTCTTAATGTGTGGGCATCGTGGTGTCGACCTTGTCGTGATGAGCATCCACTATTTGTGGAGCTGGGACGCAAAAACATGGTGCCGATTGTCGGCTTGAATTATAAGGATCAACGCGGCGATGCGCTGCAGTGGTTGCGTGCGCTGGGTGATCCTTACTACGCAAGTGTCTATGATGGTGATGGTAAGGTCGGAATGGATTTTGGTGTTTACGGTGTGCCAGAAACCTACGTAATCGATCAACAGGGTATTATTCGTTACAAACATACCGGCCCAGTGACAGCGAAATCGTTAGAAGAGAAAGTAGTGAAGCTGGTGAAGGAGTTGCAGGGATGAGACGAGCGTTTGCCTGTTTGATGTTGTTGTCTGCCATCGTTATCTCACCGCAGGTGCTGGCGAAAGAAGCGGCGTTGATGCAAGCTGATCCTGTGCTTGAAAAGCGCGTGATGGGGCTTGCTTATGAGTTACGTTGTCTGGTGTGTCAAAATCAGTCGCTGGGTGATTCGCATTCCGAGTTTGCGATTGATATGCGCAGCGAAATACGTGAGCAGATGCGGCAGGGTAAGGATGATGAACAGGTAACCGAATTTATGGTGCAGCGTTACGGTGATTTTATCCGCTTTCGTCCGCCAGTTAAATCAACCACCTTTTTATTATGGTTCGGCCCGTTGATTCTGTTAGCGCTCGGTGGTGGTGTATTGTTTATTAGCCTGAAAAGGCGTAAGCGTACCGTTAAGACAATGCCGATGAGTGATGAAGACCGTAAGCGTGCAGATGCGTTGTTAGGCGATAAATAAAAATCGGTCAGTGACTGTCCGTATCGAATGTAACCAGTAAGTGTGACGCCAGTTCAGGCTGACGCAGAGGAAATTTAAGGCATGATTATTTTTTGGATTGTAGCAGCATTGCTAACGCTGGCAGCGCTGCTGTTTATATTACCGCCGTTGTTGCAGTTAGGTAAAAAAGATAGTGAATTTGTGGTTGAACAGGATGCGCTTAACATCTCTATCTATAAAGACCAGATGATTGAACTGGAAAATGATCTATTAAATGACATCATTACTAAAGATCAATGTGAACAGGGCAAGCTGGAACTGGAGCAGCGCCTGTTAGAAGATGTCGCGTTGCCATCATCCGGCGGGGAAAAAAGATCCGGGGCGGGGGCTAGCAAACTGACAGCAGGTATTGTTTCGTTTGCTATGGTGGCAATTACGGTGCCGCTTTACCTTCAATTAGGTAAAATTGAGCTGGTTGTGCCAATGGCCCAGGAAATCTCGATTCCTCAGGCGACGGGAGAGCTGAGTCAGGAAGAGATGACTGATCAGGTTGCAATGATGGTAAGCCAGCTCTCCGCTCGCCTTGAGAAAGATCCAAGTGATGTCCAAGGGTGGGCGATGTTGGGCCGTTCTTACTATGCGCTGAATCGTTATGGTGATGCAGTTGCGGCCTTTTCAAAGGCGGTCTCGATAGTTGATAATGATGCGCAACTGTTAACAGACTATGCCGATGCGATGGCGATGAGCAGTGGTGAGCAGACCCTTGAAGGGCGCCCCATGCAGTTAATTATGCGCGCATTGAATCTTGATCCACAAAACCAGAAGGCGCTATGGCTGGCAGGTACGGCAGCCTATGAACGTGCCGATTTTGAATCTGCGCTGATCTACTGGAAGCGAATCTACGCGATGCTGGATCCTAATTCACAGACAGCACGGACGATGGCAGGCAATATCACTGAAACAGAACAGTTGATGCAGTCGCAGCGCGCTAGTTCAGATGGAGGCAATGCCGTTGGCATTGCGGCAAGTGCGACTGCCGCACCTGTTAACACGGCATCTGCGGGTTCAAGCGTGAGTGGTGTCGTGACCTTGTCTCAAGCGCTCGCGGCTGAGGTATTACCAACGGATACCATTTATATCTTTGCTCGCGCGATGCGTGGTCCACGGATGCCGTTGGCTATTCTGAAAACCGAAGCGGGTAAGATGCCGATTGAATTCACCCTCGATGATTCGATGGCGATGGATGCCTCAATGAACCTCTCCAGCACCTCAGAAGTGATGGTGATGGCGCGCATCTCTCGCAGTGGTAATGCAACACCGCAGAGTGGTGATATGCAGGGTGGGGTTCAGAATGTGAAAATCGGTGCATCTGGAATTGAAATTGTGATTGATGAGGTGATCCCTTAGCGATACGAATGCTTCGCCGCCCTTTCTCTCTAGCTGGGGCGTGCGAACAAGGCGGAGATTAACCGTGACCCGAATCGTGTTATTCCCATTGTTTGCCATCATGCTAACGGCATGTGAAATGGCGCATGAGCATGCCGTTGATTCTCATCAGCGAGTCATGCCTGGTGAGTTGCTTTCCGAGCTGATACTGCCGGGGTTAGATCGAGATGATCTACTTATTTCTCAACTTCAGGGAAAAGTGGTTGTCCTCAATGTCTGGGCTACCTGGTGTCCACCTTGTCGTCGAGAATTGCCGAGCCTGCAACGTCTTGCTGAGCAGCTTGATAGTGAGCGATTTGCAGTGCTTGGTTTATCGGTAGATGACGATAAACACCATCCGCGTGAGTATCTGATTGACCGAAAAATTCAGCTGACTAGTTACATCGATTTGGATATGTCTATTGCAGAGAAGTTGGGTGCGCAGGTGTTCCCCGATACTTACCTGATAGGAGCCGATGGGCGCTTATTAATGAACATCGAAGGTGAACGTGAATGGGATAGTCCGCAGGTGATTGCAGCGCTGGAAGCTGCTTATCGGGGCGACTATGCGCTGCTACAGGGCATCAAGCATCAAGATGTGAGAGACTAGCAGCGTGGCCTTTGTACGAGTACATCAATCACTTTACATTGACGGATCAGCGACCCTGTGGCATTTCGCATCAAGACACAGTTCGCAGGCAATGATTGTTCCCTTGGCAAGAGCTGTAACGCCGAGGCGGAATGCCACAGGGTCGCCCGAAGGGTTGCTCAGCCCGCTTTCATGACTGCGTTGTGCTTCTTGTGAAGGGAATAACCATTCCCTGCGAAGCACGTATTGCCTTGGAAACGGACTGAACAACTGATACGTCAATATAAAGTGGTTGATGTACTAGGTGAAGTGAATGAATAAGGAGGCATGATCATGAAAAATATCAGTTTATTGAAAGCGGGTGGGCGCACTCTGCGTGCTGCATTGTTGTTAAATTGTGCAATGTTGATTGCAGCACCGCAGGTGATGGCTGGTGATCCGCTCAAGGGTGGCAAGATTTACAACCAGCAATGTAAGCAATGCCATGGCAGCAGTGGTAAGAGTACCTTTCCTGGCGTGGCTGACTTTTCACGTGGCGAAGGGCTGATGATCGCGGATCACGAGTTGTTACAAAAGATCAGGAATGGGGGAGGGATGATGCCAGCATTTCGCGGTATTCTTAAGGATGATGATATTTCTAATGTGATTACCTATCTGAGAAAACTGCGTCGATGAGAGTGCGTTTGATTTTTGCTTCGCTAACACTTTCGCTGGCCTTATTGTTAGTTGCCTGCTCCGATAGCGATAATGAAACCCATGAAGCTGCTGTGACGAAGAGTGAGCCTGCGTCAGTAGCAACTGCTGTGGTGGCGAGTGATATCAAAAGCGTTGCCGCTCCTGTGGATGATGTGACGGAAGCACCCCTAGTTTCAGCGATTGATGCAGCGGCTACCGTTCGTAGCAGTTTGCCTCGCGTGCTTGAGTCTTTTGGTGTGGGCGACAATGTTTTTGTGCGTTCGCTAGCGGTAGATGAGGTGGGTAACGCGATCTGGGTAGGTACCTCTGCTGGCGTGCTGGAAATAGACCTTGAAAGTTATGACATGCGAGCAACCTACTCTCGTCGTGATGGCTTGGCAAATGAGTATGTCTTTAGCATTATGGTTGATAACCAGGGTAGCAAGTGGTTCGGTACCAATGGTGGTGGCATGACGCGCTTGCGTGATGGTGAGTGGCAAACTTTTTTCCCGATGCATGGTCTGGCAGACTATTGGGTCTACTCTTTTGGCGAATCAAAGGATGGCAATCTGTGGGTTGGTACTTGGGGCGGAGCTAATCAGTTCGATAGTACAAAAGATGAATTTACCGCGACTTATGTCAAAGAGCTGGTCAATGAATGGGTCTATGGCATCGCCAGTGATGATCAGGGGCGTATGTGGCTCGGCACTGAGGGAGGTATTTCAATGTTTGATGGTACCCGTTGGCACGCCTTTACGCATGAAGATGGTGTCGGCGCAGCCAATACCAATAATCTGCCGCTTAGTCAGAACACCGGCCTAGGTACACGTGAGCGACATGACCTTAGTGTGATGACTGAAGGGCAGCAGACCTATAACCCTAGTTATGTCTTTTCTGTACATGTAGCTGCCAACGGTGATGTTTGGGCCGGTACGTGGGGTGGTGGGGTGAGTTTTTATGATGGTGAAATATGGCAAAGCCTGACCACCAAAGATGGCCTTGCGGGAAATGTTGTCTATAGCATTGCGCAAGATGCAGCCGGTGTTTTCTGGTTTGGCACCAATAAAGGGTTGTCTCGTTATGATGGCAAGGCGTGGCAGACCTTTGCTAAAGGTGGCGCTAATGGTCTGATTGATGACAATGTTTATGCGGTGATTGCACACCCTGCGGGGGAAATATGGGTGGGTATGCGCGGTGGCGTGACGCGTCTGGGTTATGGACAATAAATCTCGATAAGTCGTTTCTGGTCGGTGCTGGCTGGTATGAATTGAACAAAAGGTGATAATAGTGAATCTGAATTTCAAGGCTTTAGCTGTCGTGGTGATCGTCATGGGGTTGATGGTGGTCGGTGGATATCAGTTGGGCATGCAGCAGGCGAGTAATGAGGTTGTCAGGGACAAGGCACAATTTGATGCCAGTTCAATGGTGGCAGGTGAGTTGAAAGCAGGTGCGCAGGTGCCACTTAACCATCCGCCGATGGGTAGCCCAGCTCCTATGGCACAAAGCAGTACCTTCCCGCAGCCTTCAACCCCTCAGGCAGACCTTGCGGGGCGAGGTGGTAGTGCAGAAACACCTGCGACACAGCTAACGGGAGATAGTCAGTTTGCTCACTTTCGTGTCGGTAATCGTAATGTAAAAGGGATGGCGATTGATGGCGATTATGTCTGGATCGGGACATCAGGTGGTGTGATTCGTTACAACACCATTGATGACCAATATG
>QIHH01000252.1 GCA_003230195.1 Gammaproteobacteria bacterium | reverse complement strand
GGCTATCTTTCGGTGCATTTTTGTACAGTAAATTCTAATAATATCCATTAACCTATTGTAAATATAAGTATATTTTATAATTTATTGTGCTGTGGTGAATGCCCGGTGTTGCTCCTTTAATTAAAATAAGGTTATCAGAACGGATAAAATAACAGATAATCAATTCAGGATCTTGTTTAGTGCAAAATTAAGAAATTTCAGGCTTGTCTTACGTGGCCATTATCATGTATCTTCCTCTGCCATGCAGTTGCAGAAAATTAAACTCGCCGGTTTTAAATCATTTGTCGATCCCACCACCTTGGAACTGCCTAGTCAGTTGATCGGTGTTGTTGGACCAAATGGTTGTGGTAAATCAAACGTGATCGACGCAGTACGCTGGGTGATGGGCGAAAGTTCGGCCAAAAACCTGCGTGGTGATTCGCTTGCGGACGTCATATTTAACGGCTCATCGGGGCGTAAGCCGGTTGGTGCGGCGATGGTTGAGTTAGTATTTAACAACTCCCAGGGACGGCTGGGTGGTGAATACGCCAAATATGCTGAATTATCGGTTAAGCGACAGATTAATCGCGAAGGTAAATCCAACTATTTTTTGAATGGTACCAAGTGCCGCCGTCGTGACATTACTGATGTTTTTCTAGGTACGGGTCTGGGACCGCGTAGCTATTCTATCATCGAGCAGGGGATGATCACGCGCCTGATAGAAGCAAAGCCGGAAGAGTTGCGTGCATTTCTTGAAGAGGCGGCTGGTATTTCCAAATATAAAGAGCGTCGTCGTGAAACGGAGACACGGATTCGCCATACGAAAGAAAATATGAGTCGAATCGAAGACTTGGTAGGTGAACTTGATAAACGACTGCAGACATTGCAGCGCCAGGCTAAGACTGCTGAGAAGTATAAAGCGCTTAAGGAAGAAGAGCGTTTAGTCAAAGCGCAGCTGTTGGCGTTACGCTATCAGGGGCTTGATGGTGAGGTGCAACTGAAAGATCAGGCGATCCAAGGCCGTGAGACTGCACTTGAAGGGCAGCTGGCTGAGCAGTGCGCCATTGACACTGAGATTGAGAAGCAGCGTCTCGCGCATAGCGAAGCGAATGAGCACTTCAATCAAGTGCAGGGACAGTTCTATAGTATTGGCGCAGATATCGCACGTGTTGAGCAAAGTATTCAGCACATGCAGGAAAAGCGTGAAGAGAATCAGCTAGAGCTTGAGAAGGCGATTCAGACCCTGACCGAAGGTAAGGTACATATCGAGCATGATCAGCGTCAGATCGAAGAGATCAATGCCTCGCTAGAGACCTGTGACCCGCAGTTTGAGACTGCAGAGGCGCAGGCGAAGATTTCGACAGAAGCGCTACGTGAGATTGAAGAGAGCCAGCGTAACTGGCAGGAAGAGTGGGAATCATTTAATAGTGCGGTGGCGGCCAAGACCCAGCAATCTGAGGTTGAGCGTACCCGTATTATCCATCTTGAAGAAGATATGGCACGTCAGCAGAAACGTTTGCAGCGCCAGGAAGAGGAGCACCATGGCCTTGATGCCGGTGGTGACCTCAAAGAAGAGGTTGTAACTCTCAGCGAGCAATCTGCCGAGAGCAGTGCACAGTTGGAAGGGCTGCAACAGGAAGTGCATGGCCTGCTGAGTGAGATTTCCCAGCAGCGTGAAACCAATAGTGGCACAACCCGTGAACTGGTGGATGCACGTAGTCACTTGGTTGAGTTACAGAAGCAGTACGCCTCGCTTGATGCGTTGCAAAAAGCTGCACTCGGCAAGCAGGCAGGGGCGGTAACCAGCTGGTTGGAAGAGCATGATCTTGATGGTATGCGTCGTCTCGCTGAAACTCTTAATGTGGAAAACGGTTGGGAGCGTGCGGTTGAAACTGCGCTGGGTCAAAATATTGAAGCGCTTTGTGTGGCGGGTGTTGAGTGTGTTACCGATCGCCTAGCCTCATTGCAACAGGGGACGTTGAGTATTTTTGATACTCAGGCTAAATCCAATGCGACGTCCAGACCGGTCGGTATGTTGTTGGCCAGCAAGGTTGAGGCGACCTGGGCACTAGATGGACTATTCGCCGGTATCTACGCGGTTGGCACCATGGAAGATGCACTGGCACTTCGCACGCAGCTAGAAGCGCATGAGTCAGTGGTGACCCGTGACGGCATCTGGGTCGGCCCAAATTGGTTGCGCGTGGTTCGAGGAGGTGACGAAGAAGGAAGTGTACTTGTTAGAGAACAAGAGCTTAAGCTTGTTTCAAAGAAATTAGATGAGGCTGATGAGCATCTTTGTCAGCTTGAGCAAGCGCTTGAAGAGGGGCAGTTTAAGCTGGCGGCACTGGAAGAGCAGCGTGAAACTTTGCAGCGTAATATTAATCAGGCCGCACATAAAAATGCTGAGGTACGATCACAGCTGAGCAGCAAGAACGCCCGTCTGGAGCAGGTTGAGGCGAGAAAGCATCGCTTGCAGGAAGAGATTGAAGAGATTCTTGCGCATAATGAAAAGGGGTGCGAAGAGCTGGTGGTGGCACGTGAGCGTCTGGAATTGATGATCGCAGAAATGATGGAGCATCAGGAACAGCGCATTCTGTTGGCTGATCAGCGCGAAGAATTGAGTGCGATGCTAGATGAGCGTCGTCAGCAGGCACAGACTGATCGTGATACCGCACGTGAATTTATGTTGAAAATCGACTCGATGCGTACCCAGTTGGGCACATTGACCACCAGTACTGAGCGGATGCAACGCCAGATGGGTAACCTTGAGCGCCGCCGTGAAGAGTTGATCAGCGCATTAGAAGATGGGGTTGAACCGCTTGAGAGCAGCAAAATGGAGCTGGAAGAATTTTTGGAAAGGCGTCTGCTGGTGGAAGGTGAGCTGGCTGAAGTACGCCGCCAGGTTGAAGCGTGCGACCACCAGCTGCGTCAGCTCGGCAGTCGTCGTAGCGAGATTGAGCAGTTGATACTGGCGATCCGTTCTGAACTGGAACAGATGCGTATGGCGTGGCAGGAGATCAAGGTACGTTGTCAAACTCTGCTGGAGCAGATCGAAGAATCACAATATGAATTAGCGCAGCTGCTCGAAGAGATGCCTGAACAGGCGAATGAGGCTGAGTGGGCGAAGCAGGCGGAAGAGATGGAACGTCGCATCCAGCGTCTGGGCGCAATCAACCTCGCTGCGATTGAAGAGTACACTGAGCAATCGGAGCGTAAAAGCTACCTCGACTCGCAGCTGGCTGATCTTACCGAGGCACTTGAGACACTGGAAAGTGCCATTCGTAAAATTGATCACGAAACCCGCACCCGTTTTAAAGATACCTTTGAGAAGGTGAATGAGAAATTGCAGGAGCTTTTTCCGCGTCTCTTCGGTGGCGGTAGTGCTCGCCTGGAGATGACCGGTGAGGATGTGTTGGATGCCGGCGTGACCATCATGGCCCATCCACCGGGCAAGCGTAACAGCAGTATTCACCTGCTTTCGGGGGGGGAAAAGGCATTGACTGCGGTGGCGATGGTCTTCGCCATCTTTGAGCTTAATCCCGCGCCGTTCTGTATTCTCGATGAGGTTGATGCCCCGCTTGATGACAACAACACTATTCGTTTTAGCCAGATGGTTAAAGAGATGTCAGATCGAGTGCAGTTTATCTTTATCACTCATAATAAAATCACGATGGAGATTTCCAACCAGCTGGTCGGTGTCACCATGCATGAGCCTGGGGTTTCACGTCTGGTGGCGGTAGATGTGGCGGAAGCGATGCAGCTGGTGGAAGCCGTTTAGCGGCTCTTTTTGACTAACTGAGACCTTTGCACAAGAGCTAGTTTTCGTTCCAGCAAGGCATAAATGATCGAAAAAAGGAGTTTACACTAAGTAAATGACTATTTTGAGATCATTTATAACGCGGCTGGAGCGGAAAATAGACTCGTGCAAAGGTCTCGCTAAGTATTGCTCGCTTCCTCTGCTCGCCGCCGACGCTCAAATTCTTCTTCAGCCGCGGCATCGATTACCTTCATCACATCGTCAACATCGGCGGCGATAGTGCTCTCGATAAAATGACCGGTAAGCTCGCTTTCAGGGGTAAGGCTGCCTTTTTCGTAGAGATGCCAGATTTCCTTGCCATAAGTGGTGCTGGCAAGCGTCGGGGCGAAGCGCGCAAAGAAATCGCTAATATTGTTCACATCACGCTTTAAAATCATCGCTGCATTGTTATTCCCCGCCGCATTGACCGCCTGCGGTAGATCAATGATTACTGGGCCGTCTTTATCGACCAGCACATTAAACTCAGATAGATCGCCGTGTACTAGGCCGGCGCAGAGCATCCGTACGATATCTCGCATTAGTCGTCCGTGATATTCCAGCGCCAGTTCCTCGTTAAATTCGACTTCAGCAAGTCTTGGTGCTGCGTGGCCTTCACCATCGGTAACCAGCTCCATGAGTAGTACGCCATCAACAAAGCCGTAGGGTTTAGGCACACGTACACCGGCCGCTGCGAGTTGGTAGAGCGCATCGACCTCGGCACTCAGCCACGCTTTTTCACTCTCTTTTTGGCCGAAATTAGAACGCTTCTGCATCGCGCGGTTACGCCGACTATTGCGCCCCGTGCGCCCCTCTTGGTATTGCACTGCCTGCTTGAAGCTGCGCTTATTGGCCTCTTTATAGACCTTTGCACAACGCACCGCCTCGCCGCAGCGCACCATGTAAACCTGCGCCTCTTTGCCGCTCTGCAACTGGCAGATCACCTCATCGATCAGGCCATCGTTGAGTAGCGGGTGTAATCTTTTGGGTATTTTCATTGAACTCTACATCTAACTAGCTAGAGAGTGCATTATAGCGGATAGCCGTTGAAATTAGGTGGTTCTTATTGAATCCATCAGGTGAGTTAGCCACAATAGTCATATCAAAAACAGGGGAGGTGTAATTGGTACGCTTTCCCTTTCTGTTTTAGGAGATAGCCAATCATGAAGCGACATTTTATTTTTCTACCCCTAGTCATTTTGTTTGCCGCATTGGCTGCACTCAGTGGTTGTTCAGAACAAGCTCCGGCAACTAATACCTCAGAGAGCGTCTCTATTCTGATTAAAAAGGATGTGAAGATCGGCGATGGCGCAGAGGCAGCCAGAGGGGATATGATCTCGGTTCATTACACCGGTTGGCTTTATGATAAATCGGTTACGAACAACAAAGGGAAAAAATTTGATAGCTCGCGTGACCGTGGCCAGCCATTTGGCTTTAAACTTGGTGCCGGGCGGGTGATTCAAGGATGGGACGAGGGCGTGGCAGGAATGAGAGTTGGTGGGCAGCGCAGCTTAACCATTCCGTCGTCGCTCGGTTATGGCGCACGGGGTGCTGGTGGCTCTATTCCGCCGAATGCAACGCTGGTGTTTGATGTCGAACTGCTGAATATTCGCTAGTCAGTAATTAGACTCCTAGCGAAGCGCCTAGATAGAATCACGTTCAATTAAACGAAGAGCAAAACCTTATCAGTATCTGAAAAAACCACGACAAGAAGAGCTGAAATAATTAAAAATCAGGGAGATGGTAAAAACTAGGGCTTATTTAAGGTGCCTTTTTCAACCATGCTATCACTTTCCTTATTCATGACAGAGACTAATTGAGGCGAACTTTCTTTATCACCCTTCTTGAGTGAAGGGCGATTTATGTTTGATATAATAGGCGGAGGTGAGGTGATTCTGGTTACTTTCTCTGCTGGTTTGAGGGTGTTGACGATACGATCTAGCAGTGAAAAGAGCAGGTCAATGCTGTAGCCACCGATAAAGCCGAGCGCTGCTTCTGTGATTTTAATATCGGCCTCTGAGCCACCACTGCTATATAGCAGTACGATGATGCCTCCGCTAAGGGTACCGAGTACTAGGCGATTTCGATATTCGGGTAGCCTTCTTGGGTCGAAGGTGCGTTCTCGCATTTGTTCTTCTGCCCGGCGTAATATGAAAATACAGGCACCAAAGGCACCGTACATAAATGGAATCAGGTTGATGATAAAGGTGTAGATATAAGTGGCGATATTAAAGGTAGTGATATCTACCTGTGCGGCCATTTGTGGGGCATCCATTTCAAACATATATTGGTAGATGTTGATTCCGACGATGATTGTTAGAATGGCAAACGACCAAACCCACATATTTCGCACATGCCTGCCGGCATCGGTATTCATGTGGCTGAGACGACTGTTCGTCTGTTTGTTTTCAGTGGCGCGTAAGCTAATGGCTGTTGTAGGTGCCAGTTGAATACTGAGTATTTGATAGCAGTGTTGTAGATAGGCGATGTCATTGTCAGCAAGCATCTCCCTATTAGTGATTTTGATCTCCCACATGACTCATCCATCTGAATATCATCTGAGAGTTGCCCGCTTTCAGCGGCAAAAACAGCGAGGCGCATCACATCTTTTAAAAAACCATTCAGGCTTGTGACGTGTTGCGATTCAGGTTGCTGAGTATTTTTTCCCATCTGTGTGTTTTCTTTGTCTATAAACTTTATTTTAGTTTAATGGTGAAGGTGCGATCAAAGTCTTTTACAGGTAGCATTTTAGGGCCTTTAATTTCACGAATACGCCATGCATTGGCGCTGAGATCAATGGTGCCAGAGGTGGTGTTACGGCTAAAGCTGATCGTCATAAAATGCTCGCGTGTTCTTGTTTTTGGGTAGGCAGAAAAGATGTTGCCTTTTTTTGTGCTGACCTGAAAAAGCTTATTGTAAGTGACTTTTACGGCTTTCCAGTTATTCAATTGACAGATTTCAGGTGCTGGGAATTTAATGGGTTTTGATTTTGGTTTGTCTGTTGCAATACCGTTTAAATAGGTCAAATTTGACATCGGTGAGGCGACTATCTCTATTAAGCGCGGCCCTTTCGCTTCGTTACCGAGTTGAGTGGTGGCGATTCGGCCAAAATGGACATCACCGCTCATCAGTACAATATCGTGTCCGCTAACAGAGAATGCCTGCAAGAGCGCAGCATATTGCTGTTTGTAACTAAGCAGGTTTTTTTCGGTATCGTTTTCTTCGACGATAAGGGGTTGTGGTGCAACAAAGACGCCTGGTGAACGTAGTTCGTGAGCCCACTTTTTGATTTTGTTAAGAACCGAAGTGCTGGTAAAGCCATTTTCATCTCTAAATGAACGTAAGTCGGCGATGCAGACTGATAGGTCTTTGCCAATGTTAAAGGTTTCGAAAGGCTTGCTTCGCTGAATATTATTGACCGCATCGGTTGCGGCGGCATCCCATGTTTTACGTACGTAGCTCAGACGTAGTGCCTGAAGTTGAGGAATGGCTGATTTGTAAAATGGGTAGTCGTTCCAAAACTCATGATCGTCCGGCAGCATCCAAGTGCCACCATTGCATAGAATACTGCCCATTGCCTGCCAGTGCAGTGCGTAGTCATCGGCGATACGCTGGCGGATTTCGTTGGGTACAAGTGATAAAGAGTCGAAGCCAATATCGAGATAGACCTGATCACCGGTTAAGAAGGTAATATCAGGGCGAACGTTATCTGCGCCACGTTGATAAAGTGCTTTGTAGGCTGCGGCTGCACGCCCCCCATCGCGATGATTGTAGAAACAGCTGCCGAGCGCAATGGTAAAAGGTTTTTTACCTTTAAGTGGCACTCTATTGGGCAGGGTTGAAAAGGCACCGCTGCGCAGATGTTGCCATGACTGCGGAATGACGCTTCCATTGGCTTCTACGCGACGAATAAAGTTCAGCGCATAATTTTCTCCAGGGGTAAGATTGTTGAACTTAATAACTTTGAAAAAACGCTGATTAAGTTTTCTAAATGGCTGTTGCCATTGATCCTTTGTAATACGTTTGGTCTGTTTACTACCATCAGGGTGGATTAGCTCAACGCGTGCAATGTCTGGTTTTTTAAGCGTTGGAAAGAGTGTGCCGACCCATACTTCGACACTGTCTGAGGTGACACGCTGTACGACAAGTGACCATTGGCTGGTATTGGTATCCTTATTGTTCACTTCGTTTCTCCCTGGATATTTTTATGGTATCGTTTTTTGTGCTGTTGTATTGGTAGCTATAGAGTCTCTTCTAGTTGCTTGAGAATATGCGGGTAGACATCCTTATGCGCATTCTTCCCATGTATACAGTCGATGTGGCCGTAGTCAGGGATTTTATGAAAACTGTAAAGCGCAGCACCATTCCTATCGCTCAGTGTTTGATAACTCTTTTCGAGGCCCTCTGGCAGAAAGCATTCATTTTCTTCGCCGACGATAAAGGTGATCGGTAATGCCATACGATCAAGATGAGGCAGGTAGCTGTTATTACCATCCTCATCGGTAATATTCCCTTCACGTGTCATGGTGGCTAAATGTTCCAGCGAACGCATGTTGACAACACCATACAGCTCATGCAGATTGTCGTGGGTGATGCCGTTGAGCTGGTCATGCTCGTAAAGCTGTCCATATAAAAAGGTCACGCGGCGACAGACTGGATTCTTGCACTGCTCTTCTTTCTGGATAGGGTAGAGCTTCAGTGCTTTGTCTAGCAGCTTATCCTGCCAGCTAGACTCCTTAGCGGTGTAGGCGGTAAGCGAATCAATACCTAGCTGGTCTAATAGTTCTGGCACATAGAGGCCCGTTTTGATTTTACTCAGTAGCGGGACTTTTATATGCGTTGATATCTGTGAGATGACCGCTGAACGCACGTTTTTAAGGTGTCCGCCCAGCATCGACATGGTCCAAGTGGTGGCGCCGTAACAATGAACGACCATCTGTACGGACTCTTTGCCAGTCACTTCAATCACTTTGGCAACGGCAGCAGGGTAGTCGTATTGGGCAATTTCATCTGCTGTTGAGGCGTTTTGTGATGCCGCTAGTTCGATACTCACGCGGTAATCGAGTAGCCATACGTCATAACCGTGAGCGACTAGGTATTCGAGCAGATTGGTATCGAGTGTGTCGGTGGAAAAAATCTTGCTGGAGACGCCGAGACCGTGAGAAAGAATCACTGGCCCTTTATCGCCGCCTTGATAGCGGGTGAGGCGAATCGAGACATCATCTTCAGTTACCACGTGATGCAGAGATGGCACGGGTGCTGCCAATGGGCGACGTTTACGTGGTTGATTTTCCTCCGAGAAGTAGTTAAGGCCGGTGGCAATCCCGCCAAAGATATCAAATACCCCACCGGCAAAGAAGGCACCAAAGCGGGCAATATATTTGAGCCTGTCGGTATTGTTTTCAACATTGGGTACTTTAATGGTGGTGAGCTGTCTGGCAAAATTAACTGGGGTGATTTCAAGGATGCCACGGCCGATAGCGGTTGAAGGATCAGCCTTAGCCGTTGTTACCGTGACAAAAAGCGTGGTGGTATCTTTCCACATATCAAAGCCGGGATCATCATGAATAGTCTTATGGCCTTCCATGTAAAACACGTCACCATTTTCTGCAGTCATGGTCAGGTTGTAATCCATGCGGCGGGTATCAACGATTTCGGCATCTTTAACAAATAAATTAAACACGCCATCGGTAACCGTTAGTGGTGTTGGTGATAACATTGGGGCTTTCACTGTGCCGTATATGGCAGCCTGATGGTTGGTATCCGTTAGCATCGCATCAAGGTCTTGCGAGACCACCGTAAGGGTAAACTCAAACGGGGTGTTGTTACGTTTGCCTTGCTCAAATCCCTGTTCATAATTTACAGTCGGGTCTAGCGTGACAAAGCCTGTCATGGTCTCAGTAAACTGGATACCGGGTTTGGCTGCAACGATCACTACATCGTTAGCGGGGCGAGAGGGGAGTTCCGTATCGAAACTCCATTCGCGTTCACTGGCCATGAGTTTGGCATTGCGTTCGGCAATTGCGCTGATGGTGAGCAGTGGATTGGTGCCGATAGCGGTGGGGATGATTGCACCGTCTGCGATATAAAGGTCTTCATAAACAGCGTTGCCGCTGTTCGATGAGTAGACCTGCCCTTTATGGTTAACCACGCCACTACTGGCATCTTCACCCATGCAACAACCGCCGAGTGGATGAACGGTGACTTGATTATTGCCCATCAGGTCGTGGCTGATGGGGTTTTTGACGAAAGTACCACCAAGGGTTTTGCTCATGGATTCGAGTCGATCATTGACCTTGCTAAAAATCGCTTCGTCACCGATGCCCGGCCACTCAATACAGAGGCTATCTTCTTTTAACTGCATGCGACCGGATGCACTATCGTGGCTCATTACCAGATTAGTGAGTGTGTTGTCTAGCGCGCCATGATACGCACCCCGCAGCAAGCTTTCGATGCTACGTTTCTTTTCAGCGAGAAAATCCATTACACCACTATCTGAGTCTTTGCCTGAGATGGCGGCGAGCTTTGAAAAGGCACTGGGTAACAGCGGCGCCATCGCACCCGACAGGCTGCCTTCTTCGATGGTCATGCCATCTTTGTAATTGATAGCGCTGGTACGGGTATCGATGACTGATGTGATGCAGGGGCCAACCGGATTGTCGGTATCCAACTCACGGCTACCACGTCCTATGCCGTTAATTTCCTGGTCGCAGTTGTAGACAAAGCCGAGCACATCGCCATTACCGGAAAAGCGTTCGCCAATTTTATCAGATGTTACAAGGCCGCGCTCCTTTGAACGTAGCATGATTTCAGTGGAGCCTAGTGTACCTGCCGCAAGCACCACAATATCGGCATGTACAAATTGATCCGGCGCATGAAAGGCATCGCTGCCGTTATTGCTGACTGCGTAATGAATCACCCAGTGTTCATCTTGACGAGAGAGGTGACTGACTTTGGTTTGAGTAAAAATTTCAGCGCCGTGGTTTGTAGCGTCAGGCAGGTAGGTCATCTGGGTGGTGTTTTTGGCGGTGAAATTACAGCCAGTGGTACAGTCACCACAAAGGTTACAGGGGTCTTGCGCAACACCGACATGGTTGATGCCATTAGCATGTGTTTCAAAGTTAACCGCTAGCGGTGTTAGTTTGGTTTCGACGCCCATCGCTTTACCGCACTGGCGCATTGCCTCGGTCTTTTTAAGCACTGGAAAGCTGTTATTACCATCAGGATAAGTGGCACTACCTAGCATTGTGCGCGCCTTTTGATAGCCGTCTTTAAGTGCGGTATCCACATCTCTGGCAAAGTCGCGTGGCCATGCAGGGTCATTAAAGATGCGCGGATCTGATTCGATTAAGACGCTGGCATTGATCAATGAGGTGCCGCCTAGGCCGCAGCCGGTCAATACATTGATATCATCATTGATTTGTAGGCTGTAAAGTCCGGTTTCACTACCAAGGTGAACTTTACCGGCGTCTACCTGAAATTCGGCGCCAGCTTCGGCTAATGTATCAGGGAATTCACCGGGTAGGAATTCTTTGCCGCGCTCAAGTACGCAGACGGCTTGTCCTGCTCGGGCCATGCGTGATGCGGAGATGCCCCCGCCGTAACCAGAACCAATCACGACCACGGTGTAGTGTTGTTTAATCTGTTCGATATGAGAAGAAAGCTTGTTCAATGTTAGTTCCCTTAAGATTTATTTTTCATGTCACATTTAAAGTGCCAGTAAAATTTTTGCATGTTTTGACATTACGCATAGCCATATGATAAGTAAATTAACTATTTGACTGGTTTCTGTCAAGAACGAGGGTATTAATCTTGAGACCTTGGTACCGATTGTTCTTCGGTCATTTATCGTGAGACCTTTGCACGAGTCTATTTTCCGCTCCAGCTGCGTTATAAGCGATCTCAAAATAGTCATTTACTGGGTGTAAACTCCATTTTTTCGATCATTTATGCCTTGCTGGAACGAAAACGAGTTCTTGTGCAAAGGTCTCATAGTGACAAACTCCCTCATTCCGAGTGTTTTTGCCTTACCAGAGACACAATCCCTGCTCGTGCAAAGGTCTCAGATATAAGCGCTTAGCTGTTGCACTTAATGGTGGTGAGCAGCTAGATCATCGTTGTGGACTGGCGTTTCCAGTGAGGTGCTCCTGACATCAGACAGCTGTGCACTGCCTTCTTTAATGACGACATATTCATCTGCTGCGACACCAGACAAAATGGTTGCCTGGCCATGGTGGGTTTCACCTGTGGTGACTTTTCTGGATTCAAAAAATTCAGCGCCAATCATAACATATATTAATTTTTCATTATTATTTTGGTGAATTGCTGAGGCCGGCAGTGTCAGTTGCTGTTTATTGATGATGGGTGCTTGAATGATTAATCCAGCTTTCCACTGTGCTTCTTTTTCAAGATAGATGGCATTCTCTGGGATGATGCGGGCAGCACTGTTTTTTGAGCTAGCGTAGTCAGGGTAGACGGTGACCTTGCCAAGGTCGTGGGTGATTTGTGTGATGTCAGTTTCGAAGCGAAGTGATAGCTGGCGTTCGCCTGCGTATTGCGGCAGCGCCACCTCAATGTGAATACCATCACGAACAGGGCGTTTGCCACTGAAGATTTCATCGGGTAGACCACCACCTGAAAGGATGATAGTGATAAAGCCGCTAGGAATGGGGGTGTAATGGGTAAGGTCTGTGAGATGTGCGAGGAAAACGGCATCACGTTTCGCCACTAATGTTTCGTATTGTAGGAAGAGTTCATTATTCTCGTTGAAGTTGACGATATGTGATGAGCGATCGACATGCTCATCATCACCGCTATGATCATGTTCTATGCCATCTTCATGGTCATGCGCACCAGCCTCACGGTTGTCATGGTCAGTGCTGCTACAGCCTGTTAGTGAAAATAACAGGAGAAGGAGAGTGATTAAGTGTGTCGGCATGGTGTTTTATTTAACGTTTGCGAGAGAACCTGTCATCTTATAGTGGCTGAGGTGTTGTTTCAATTGAGTTGTTTGTGAGTACGTATGATTCACCAAACGTATAACATTTATCAGGATAAAGCCGATGATCTGTGTTGGACGAGGCGCATGTGCCTGCCAAGCCCAATCAACGTGGAAAAGATATGAGATGGCACCTTGAACCCTGACAAATTAGCCCATACATCGTATAATTCGAAATCATTAAATTTAATGTCAATTTATACTGAAAACCGGAGTTTTGCATGAAGCGTGTATTTCTGTTCCTGATGACTAACATAGCCATCATGTTGATTCTAAG
>QIHH01000161.1 GCA_003230195.1 Gammaproteobacteria bacterium | reverse complement strand
ATCGATCTAAGCAGGAGATGTTAGGCGTTGAGGCTGGCTTGATTGCCTCTCATGGCGCGGTTTCATTGGCAGTGGCAGAGGCGATGGCGCAAGGTGCGTTGGCCCATAGTGCAGCCGAGGTATCGTTAGCCATTAGTGGTATCGCAGGGCCGGGTGGTGGTTCAGTGGAAAAACCTGTTGGTACAGTCTGTTTTTCATGGGCTCTAAATAGCATCGAAAGCTCTTCTGAACTAATTGTTTTTGAAGGAGATCGTAATTCTATCCGTGAGCAGGCAATTGCCTATGGGTTAAGTGGAATATTGCGCCTTTGTGAATCAAAGCTGGTTGTTGATATTTAGCAGATGGGCACAAACTCCCTAGATGAGTGATTGAGAACAGTGCGGCATTGCCATTTTTTATGCTGTCACTTACGGCTTAAAAAGAGCGCTAGGATGGTGCTGGTATCTATGTGATAATTTGCCCCAATATTCACTGATGGCTTGGCTGGAAGATCAGTGAGGTGACGAATTTAACTGTTTTTTGATAGATAGATTTTAGTAGAGGGGCTCAATACGATGGATGCAAATAAGCAAAAGGCACTGGATGCGGCGTTAGGCCAGATCGAACGACAATTTGGTAAAGGTTCAGTGATGCGCATGGGTGACGAGGGTGTTACGCGCGGTATTGATACTATTTCTACCGGTTCTTTGGGGCTTGATGTCGCGCTGGGTATTGGTGGTTTGCCAAAAGGACGCGTGGTTGAAATTTATGGCCCGGAGTCTTCAGGTAAAACAACGCTTGCGCTGCAGGTGGTGGCAGAGGCACAGAAGGCAGGTGGTACAGCAGCATTTGTCGATGCAGAGCATGCACTTGATCCCATTTACGCGGGTAAGCTGGGCGTCGATGTTGATAATCTACTGGTCTCGCAGCCGGATACCGGTGAACAGGCGCTGGAGATCACCGATATGCTGGTACGTTCGAGCGCGGTGGATGTAATCGTAATCGACTCGGTCGCGGCACTGACACCGAAGGCTGAAATTGAAGGTGATATGGGTGATTCGCACATGGGGCTACAGGCACGTCTCATGTCTCAAGCACTGCGTAAATTGACCGGTAACATTAAACGTTCCAATACGTTGGTAATCTTTATTAATCAGATTCGGATGAAGATCGGGGTGATGTTTGGTAACCCTGAAACGACTACTGGTGGTAATGCTCTGAAGTTTTACGCCTCTGTGCGTCTTGACATCCGCCGTATCGGTGCAATCAAGCGGGGAGATGAGGTGGTCGGTAATGAGACGCGTGTCAAAGTAGTCAAAAATAAAGTTGCGCCGCCATTTAAACAGGTTGAGTTTGAGATTTTGTATGGAGAAGGTGTCTCACGTGAAGGTGAGATTATCTCATTGGGTGTGAAAGAAGGATTAGTTGATAAGGCGGGTGCTTGGTATAGCTACAACGGTGACCGTGTTGGTCAGGGTAAAGACAATGTGCGTAACTATCTGAAAGAGCATCCAGAAATTGCGGACGAGATTGAAAGTGCAATTCGCGCACGTCTGCTGCCTGTGGCTGGTGAGGCAGTTGAGAGTGATGAATCTGCTGATGCAAAAGCGAAGGTGAAGAGCTAATTCAAAAGCAAAATTCTCGCGATAACACTCAGAACGAGGCCAATAATAACGTTCTGGGCGTGCGTAAGCGTGCGATGGATCTGCTATCTCGGCGCGAGCATGCGGTGGCGGAATTACGCCGTAAACTGATTAACAAGGGCTTCGACAAACTGTTTGTCGATGAAGCTCTTGCACAGTTGGTCGATGATGGATTGCTTAGCGATGTACGTTACGCCGAGAGTTATGTACGCTTTCGGATGAATAAAGGTTTTGGCCCGGTGCGGATACGTGAAGAGCTACGTCAGCGCGGTGTGGCGCGTGAACTAGTGAGTGAATATGTCAATTCTCAAGATCGATGTTGGAGCGAAACAGCTAGAAATGCGTGGCAAAAACGGTTTGGTGGTAAATTCCCCGAGGATATGAAGGCGCGTGCAAAGCAGTTGCAGTTCCTGCAATATCGTGGTTTTACTTCGGATCAGACAAAACATATATTGAAAAACTGTAATTAGATTGATACTCTCATTGAAAAGTGTGTTAAAAAACTGATAAGACAATGCAAAAACAGCGGAATAACAATAATCAACTATTAGGAATGGATCGAGCCACTGAATTAAAACCTTGCTCGTGAGCCATATTTTTAAAGTGTAATTACCTAGATGACTTCAACAGCAGCTTTACGACAAAAATATCTCGACTATTTTGCTCGACAGGGGCATGAAGTAGTGGCGAGTAGCCCACTTGTGCCGGGCAATGATCCAACATTACTTTTTACCAATGCCGGTATGGTGCAGTTTAAAGAGACCTTTTTGGGTCAGGAAACACGTTCTTCTGTGCGTGCGACTAGCTCACAACGCTGTGTGCGAGCCGGTGGCAAGCATAATGATCTTGAAAACGTCGGTTACACTGCGCGTCACCACACTTTTTTTGAGATGTTGGGTAATTTCAGTTTTGGTGACTATTTCAAACACGATGCGATCCGTTTTGCGTGGGAATTTTTAACCCAGGATCTTGGGTTGCCTACAGAGCGTTTGTGGGTCACGGTCTATGATGAAGATGATGAAGCCGCGAATATATGGTTGAAAGAGATTGGCGTTGCGCCAGAGCAGTTGATTCGCATTGGTGATAAGCTCGGCGGCAAGCGCTACGAAAGCGATAATTTCTGGTCGATGGGTGATACGGGGCCATGTGGCCCCTGCAGTGAGATTTTTTATGACCATGGCGAGCATGTTGCAGGTGGTCTGCCGGGCAGCCCGGACGAAGATGGCGATCGCTATATCGAGATCTGGAATTTGGTCTTTATGCAGTACAACCGCAGTGCGGATGGCGCGATGGCGAAGTTACCAAAGCCATCGGTCGATACTGGCATGGGGCTGGAGCGTCTCGCCGCCGTGATGCAGGGTGTGCGTAGTAACTACGAAATCGACCTGTTTGTGAATTTGATCGAGGCGATTGCTAAGGTCACCAATACTGACGACCTCAAAAATAATTCGTTGCGCGTGATTGCCGATCACATCCGTTCCTGTTCATTTTTAATTACTGATGGGGTGCTGCCGTCGAACGAAGGACGCGGTTATGTGTTGCGCAGAGTGATTCGCCGTGCGATTCGTCATGCCTATAAACTGGGTGTGAATGAAACTTTCTATTTTAAATTAGTCGCGCCATTGGTGAGTGAGATGGGCGAAGCCTATCCTGAGCTGACAAAGGCACAACTACAGATTGAAAGGGTGCTAAAGCTAGAAGAAGAGCGCTTTGCTGAGACGCTGGACCAGGGGATGAAAATCCTTGAGTCTGCGATTGCCGGTTTAAAAGGCAAAGAGATCCCGGGAGCTATCGTCTTCAAGCTTTATGATACCTATGGTTTTCCTGCTGATCTTACTGCAGACATTGCACGCGAGCGTGGTCTGATAATCGATGACGTTGGTTTTGAACGTGAGATGGAGGCGCAGCGTGCGCGAGCTCGTTCTGCCAGTCAGTTTGGTGTTAATTACTCTGCATCTGTTGAGGTTGATGTGCCATCCGAGTTTACTGGTTATGAGCATCTCGATGGGCAGGCGAATGTGGTGGCTTTAATTAGTGGTGAATCACAGGTCGATAGTTTGAGTGCTAACGAAGAAGGGATGGTGATCCTCGATAAAACCCCTTTTTATGCCGAGTCGGGCGGGCAGACGGGTGATCGTGGTGTTTTGTCTGCAAATGGCGTTGAATTTTCGGTTTCTGATACGCGTAAGCTGAGTGGTGTGAATGGCCACATCGGCAAAGTGAATGCGGGTGAAATCAAGGTCGGTATGACGTTGACGGCGAATGTTGATCCGATGCGTCGTCAGGCAATTATCTTGAATCACTCTGCTACTCATTTATTACACGCGGCATTGCGACAGGTGCTGGGTGAGCATGTGACGCAGAAGGGGTCATTAGTTGAAGCTGATCGTTTGCGTTTTGATTTTTCACACTTTGGGCCGGTGACTAAAAATCAGATAAGTGAGATTGAATGTATTGTGAATGCTGAGGTGAGAGCCAATCATGCAGTGCAGACCCACTTAATGAGTTACGACGATGCAGTTGAAGCGGGTGCGATGGCACTGTTTGGTGAGAAATATACCGAAGAGGTAAGGGTGCTGAGCATTGGTAGATTTTCAACCGAGCTCTGTGGTGGTATCCATGCGGAACGTGCTGGTGATATTGGGCTGTTTAAAATTATACTAGAAACAGGTACTGCAGCAGGTGTGCGTCGTATTGAGGCGGTGACAGGTGAGCATGCGATAGCTTGGCTGGAGCAGTTGGAGTCTAACTTTGCATCAGTTTCTGCGTTGGTGAAAGGTGGTCGAGAGGATACGCTGGATAAAGTTCAGCAATTGCTAGATAAGAGTCGTAAGTTAGAAAAGGAACTGGAGCAGCTTAAAGGCAAGCTCGCGAGTAGTCAGGGTTCTGAACTGGTAGAGCAGGCGATTGAGGTGAATGGGATTAAATTATTGGCGGCGAAGCTTGAGGGGGCAGATGCCAGAACATTACGTGACACCGTTGATCAGTTAAAAAATAAACTCGGTTCTGCGGTGATTGTACTGGGTGCAGTGGTGGGCGAAAAAGTGTCGCTAACTGCGGGTGTCACGGCGGATCTGACTAGACAGGTGAAGGCGGGTGACCTAGTAAAGCATGTTGCACAACAGGTTGGTGGTAAAGGTGGTGGTCGTCCTGACATGGCTCAGGCCGGTGGTACAGAACCCGCTGGACTTGATGCGGCACTGGCATCGGTGAAAGGGTGGGTTGAAGAGCGTAGCGCATAGCGCGGCTTGGTAACGGAAACCAGATGAGTTTAATTGTACAGAAATATGGTGGTACCTCGGTTGGCACTGTTGAGCGTATCGAAAGTGTTGCGGATAAAGTGATGGGCTGGCGTGAAAATGGTCACGATATCGTGGTCGTTGTGTCGGCAATGAGCGGCGAAACCAATCGCCTGGTTGAGATGGCTAAGGCTATTCAGGAACAGCCGGTACCGCGTGAATTGGATGTGTTGTTATCAACGGGTGAACAAGTAACGATTGCCCTGCTGAGCATGGCGCTGGAAAAACGTGGTTGCACCGCACGCTCGTACACGGGTCATCAGGTGCATATCCGTACCGATAGCGTCCACAACAAAGCGCGTATTGTTGATATTGATGATAAACGTATCCGCCAAGACCTAGAGCGAGGATGCGTGGTGGTGGTGGCAGGCTTTCAGGGGGTGGATGACGCGGGTAATATCACTACGTTGGGACGTGGTGGATCAGACACCTCCGCAGTCGCATTGGCGGCTGCACTTAAGGCGGATGAGTGTCAGATTTATACGGATGTTGATGGTGTTTATACCACAGACCCTAGAGTTGTTCCTGAGGCACGACGTCTCGATCACATCACCTATGAAGAGATGTTGGAGATGGCGAGCTTGGGAGCTAAGGTGTTGCAGATTCGTTCAGTAGAATTTGCCAGTAAGTATGGTGTGCCATTGCGAGTGCTCTCTTCATTTAAAGAGACAGTAACGGGAACATTGATTTCAGCTGAGGAAATGGAGATGGAACAAGCGTTAATTTCGGGGATCGCATTTAATCGCGATGAGGCAAAAGTGACGATGTTAGGTGTGCCCGATCAGCCTGGTGTTGCGCATAAGATATTAGGGCCGATCGCCGATAGCAATATCGAGTTGGATATGATTATTCAAAATGTTGCTGAAGATGCCACCACTGACTTCACTTTTACTGTGCACCGCAATGATTTTGATAAAAGTCTCGCTATTATGAAAGAGACTGCGAATAAACTGGGTGCACGAGAGGTGACGGGAGATTCGAAGATTGTTAAGGTGTCAATTGTTGGTGTAGGAATGCGCTCACACGCAGGTATTGCAAGCACAATGTTTGAGACGTTGGCAAAAGAGGGTGTCAATATTAGAATGATTTCGACATCCGAGATAAAGATTTCAGTAGTAGTGGACGAAAAGTATCTGGAATTGAGTGTAAGGGCCTTGCATGAGGCTTTTGGGTTGGATCAGCTGGCGTAAATGATGGTTTACCTCCTTATTTGATGGTGTTTAACTTGTTCAGAATTATAACGAACCAAGAATAAAGAAAAACTCTATAGATAATGATAGGGTGGTCGATAAGAAATTTATAGGAAGTTGGTTGTTTTTATTAAGAAAATTTTATAAAAGTATTTTGGTAAGGAGGCAGCAATGCTGATTTTGACAAGGCGTGTGGGTGAAACCTTAATGATCGGTGATGAAGTGACGGTGACTGTCTTGGGGGTGAGAGGTAATCAGGTTCGAATCGGCGTTAATGCACCTAAAGAGGTTACTGTTCATCGCGAAGAGATCTACGAGCGTATTCAAAAAGAAAAGACTGATAAGGATTCTACCTAACCCAGCTTTTCTATAATTTTTATAGTACCGGTAACCATAATTGTTGCTGGTGGTGTGTTGAAAACGTGTAATTCATTAAAGATAAAAAATAATGAGCTAAATGTTACATTTGGCTCATTTTTTTTTGGCACGAAGGCAAAAACTTGGTATTCTATGCGCACCTTGAAACAAGGGTCTAAAGGGCTGTTGCTTAAGGTGCGTAAAGTTCTGTGTATCTGGGTAAACTTAACGGAGAGATGGCCGAGCGGCTGAAGGCGCTCCCCTGCTAAGGGAGTATGGGATTTATAGTTCCATCGAGGGTTCGAATCCCTCTCTCTC
>QIHH01000033.1 GCA_003230195.1 Gammaproteobacteria bacterium | reverse complement strand
ACGAGTGGTTTGGTTATGACGACCTTGGTCGTTCATTGTGGGACCGTCTGATTGTCGGTGCGCAGACATCGTTTATTGTATCGATTGCAGTAGTGGCGATCTCGATGTTAATCGGCGTCACGATCGGCTCATTCAGCGCCTTTGTTGGCGGCTGGTTTGACCACTTGATTGTACGTATTATCGATATTTTTCTCGCCTTTCCCGGTATTTTACTGGCGATTGCGTTGGCGGGTTTGATGGGGCCGGGGATTGATAATGTCGTGATTGCGCTCTGCGTTGTCGGCTGGGTTGGCTTTGCACGGTTATCGCGCGCGCAGGTGATGACGCTCAAAAACCGCGATCACGTACAGGCTGCGATTGCACTGGGGGCTAGTCGTTCTCGTATTATTTTTAAACACCTAGTACCACTAATTGCGGCACCATTGATTGTTGAAGCGACCTTTGCTATCGCCAGTGTTGTGATTGCTGAGGCGGGTCTGTCATTTCTAGGCCTGGGTATTCAACCACCAGCGCCGTCATGGGGCAGTATGATTCGTGATGGCACACGCTATATGCTGGTTGCACCGCACATGGTGTTAGTGCCGGGTATTGCGTTGATGCTGGTGGTGTTGTCGGTTAATTTATTGGGCGACCGCTTGCGTGACTGGTTGGATGTGCGCACGCGTGGTCGCCATTAAATACTGCTTTGTTATTCCGTATATGGACGCCGCCTGTCTCGCAACAATCATTCACTAAAAAGGTGCTTGTGTGTATATGCGGTTGCTATCAGTGTTTCCCTCTTACATGAACCCGATAGATTTTCCAGCCCCCGGCTTAGCCTTGCACTCTTTTTCCAGCGCATTTAGTAGATAACGTGGGTGAATAGCTTTATTCAGGCTGCGCGACTGACGCACAACCGTCGCAAAATCCCCAGGCGTGAGGTTATCCAGTCGTGCTAAATCTGTTTTGTACTGTTTCGTTTCACTCTTTTTCAGGTGACAGTCATGTTCTTCCATCACTTGCAAAAATAATGCCCATGCCTGTTTGGGTTTCATATAATCAAATTTTATCTTCAGATCAAAACGGCGCAACGCAGCAGCGTCTACAAGATTCAATAAATTCGTGGAAGCAATAAACACACCATTGAAGCTTTCCATTTGAACCAGTAGCTCATTAACCTGGGTGATCTCCCATGAGTGTTGAGAGGTGCCACGATCCAGCAGGAAACTGTCGACTTCATCAACCAGCAGCACCATATCGTCAGCCTCAGCTTCATCAAACATGGCAGCGATATTCTTTTCTGCTTCACCGACCCATTTGCTGAGAATGTCTGAAGCCTGTTTTTTAAGCAGTGGTTTGTCCAGTTGTTCCGCAACATAATGCGCAAAAGCGGTTTTTCCTGTGCCGGGTGCACCATACAAACAAATACGTGCCTGATGATTTTGTTGTAAGCCACTGGTTAACGCTTCCAGGTCCTGGTCTGGATTCAAATACTCAAGGCTATAGTGGGTTTCACGGTTAATCACCGTGCGAGGCTTACGTGATAATCCCATCACCTGTAGTTTGTTACCAATAATTCTTTCCAGGTTTTTTTCCAGTGCGCTGGTGTTTTCAGCATCGAGGTGCAGTGCAATTTTGGCTGCGCTTTCAGCATGTGCTGGCACCAGATGTTCATGTTCAGCCATTTTCGCCATCCAGGCGTCACTCAGACCAAGAGGCCCAAGATATTTATCAAGAATACGCCGACGAATATTGCGTGTGGGAGAGCGTAAGTTTAGAACAAAGTCAAAACGGCGCAGCACTGAGTCATCCAGTTGTATGACACTATTGCATAACCAGAAGGCCGGTATAAGGTTTTCTTCCAGTAGCTGATGTACCCAGGCTTTTTTAAAATCAGGGCGTGTCACATGACCAAATGGGCTGAAATTCACATCAGGAAAAGCGTCTTCGATTTCATCAAACAAAATGGCTGCTTTTTCTTTATTGGCGAGCATTTTCTGGGTCAATTGATAGGCAGCAAAACGGTCTTTTCCATCAATCGGGTTACCTTCCATATCCTGCATGGTGATTTCGTATAACTCAAACCCACAATGCTTGCTAAGGGTTTTCACCAGTTCAGTTTTACCGGTGCCGGGTTCGCCGTATATCAACACATTGACCCCTGGGGCATTATTTTTTTCAGCTGAACGCAAATAACATGTCAACAGATCAACATCTGTTTTTAGATGGGAAAAATCCCCAATTAACAGCGGTGACGGATCTGCAATTTTAAAAAAACATTGCAATATTGCCGCTGGATTATTTTGTTCCTGCGTCAAAGCATGCTTGATGCTATGCGGGACATCAAAGCAACTGTGTAATAAACGCATATATTGGCCGCTGGTGTCGATGCGCAGCAGCCCTGAGGATCTCAGTGCGCCATTGCTACGTATCGCATTGTCAATTTCGCTACGAGGAAGATTGAGGATAACTGACAAAGTATGCCTTATTTGTTCATTACTCATTTCGCCAAGTGTCTCAACCACCAGATTAAAACCGGTAGACGAACTTGAGACGATCACAAATCGTAATATATTGATCTCACACGGGGTTAGATTTAACGACTGTTGAAGAATTGCAATATTGGTGGAAAAAACATCGTTGGGAAAAGTCAGTGTTTGGCTTTCCAAGGTTTTTAATGTATCGCGAAGCGTAGAAAACACTATTTTTTTATCAACCCCTTCATCCTGCTGAAGTTCTGGTAAGCCCAAAATATGCATGGTTTCCGGGTCATGCAAACCACCGTAACGATCATAAAACCGGTTGAACACATTGAGACGAACCAGAATACGTAAATTCCAGAGTTTCAACAATGGATTGTTGCCAGATATTTTATCAGTATCGGCATTATCAGAAGGTTGTTCGTTAGCATTTAACAATGTCATGATTCAGTACCGGAGAATTGCCGCATCAGGGATCAAAAGTTGTCATTATAAAAGTCTTTGTTCATGTTGTGCATATAGCGTAATTCAGATTCGAAAACAATAAACGCTCAAAGTCTTGCCATACGCCCACTTTCCAAGGATGTAGGGCTAAAATATTCTAAATAATAGCACAAATTCTATCCTACCCGAAAAAGCGGTTAAAATGGTACAGACTGAGTGCTGTGGTTTAAATATTCTCTAAATTTAAAGCCTCATGCGGCTGGTGATACCCTAAGTTTTTATGTAAATATAGCACTGATATAATTCTGGAGTTAGCAGATTGAATCTGAAATTCGTTATATCAAGGTGAAAATTGTGGGCAACACCGTAGCGGGACTATTGCTGCAATTTGCAACACCGATGTGGCGAATTTTCGATTTTATATGAGAGGTAACGAATGGCACTAGGACCTGTGATGATGGGGATAGCAACGCTGAAACTGAGCGCACAAGAACGTGAGCTATTATTGCACCCGTTGATCGGCGGTGTGATCCTCTTTAGTCGTAACTATGAATCGCCAGCACAGGTGATGGCATTGATCGCAGAGATCCATGCAGTGCGCACACCTAAGTTGCTGGTCACCGTTGATCACGAGGGTGGCCGCGTGCAGCGTTTTCGTGCCGGTTTTACGGAACTGCCTGCAGTGGCATATCTAGGGAAGCTCTTTGATAAAGAACCGAAAGCGGCGCGTGAGCTGGCAGAGCTGAGTGGTTGGTTGATGGCGATTGAGATGCGTGCCATCGGCATCGATTTTAGTTTTGCACCGGTGCTCGACCTTGGGCGAGGCCTCTGTGAAGTGATTGGTGAGCGCGCCTTCCATAAAAATCCTGAGGTAGTGGCTGATCTGGCACATCAATATATGATCGGCATGCATCGTGCTGGGATGCCCACAACAGGTAAACATTTTCCCGGTCATGGCGGGGTGGTGGAAGATTCACATCTTGCGGTGCCGGTTGATAAGCGCCGTTACGAAGATCTGCAGATGGAAGACCTGATGCCATTTGATCGCATGGCCCACTTTGGCATGGAGGCGGTGATGGTGGCACATGTGATCTATGAACAGGTTGATCCCAATTTGGCCGGGTTTTCACCATTCTGGTTGCAAGAAGTGCTGCGTAATAGACTAAAATTCCAAGGGGTGATCTTTAGTGACGATCTGGAAATGGAGGGGGCGAGTGTGGTGGGTGATGTTGCGGATCGCGCTGAAGCGGCGATCAACGCTGGCTGCGACATGGTACTGGTCTGCAAAGAGCTCGATGCGGTGGTGAGCGTGTTAGAAAGGCTTAAAAACTGGCATAATCCTGCGTCTCAGCTGCGCCTCTCTCGTTTGCATGGCAAAGGAAGTGTGACTTATGAGTCACTCAGTGCGGACGCTGAATGGCAGCACGCGGTGAAAAAGGTGATTGCCTATGATGAGCCGCATACGCTGGGACTATTGTGAATTTAATGCTACTTAAAGAAGGTCGAGTGAATATGAGTCGATTGTTAACTGTTACCCTGTCCGCATTGATGCTGTTGTCTAGCGCTGCATTTGCGAGTTTTGAACCCTTTCAGCCACTGCCAGCAAGCCCGCCGATTCCGAGTGATAACCCACAGACATCGGCCAAGATTGCGCTGGGCAAGCAACTTTATTTTGATAGTCGCCTTTCTGCCACGTATCGTGTTTCCTGCAATGGTTGCCACAATGTGATGTCGGCGGGTGATGATGGCAAAGCTGTCTCACGTGGTGCTTTGGGAATCGTCGGCAAGCGTTCAGCGCCAACACTCTATAACGTGGCGTACCAGACCGTTTATTTCTGGGATGGGCGTGCGGCGAGCCTTGAAGAGGCGATCAAAGAGCATCTGATTAGCCCGACTGAGATGGGTATGAAAGATAAAAATGCGCTGGTTGAGCGTCTTTGGCAGACGGGTAATTATAAGCAGATCTTTGCGGATACCTTTGGTGCTGGTGTTGCGTTGAGTTATGAGACAATTGCGCAGGCACTGGCATCATATATCCGAACCCTACGCACGCCAGATAGTGATTTTGATCGTTACCTCGGTGGTGATGAGGGTGCGATCTCTGCGCAGGCGAAGCGCGGTTACAATGAGTTTATTGAAGTGGGTTGTGCCTCCTGTCACTTCTGGGTGAACCTGTCCGGCCCAGTGCCCGGTTTGGCTATTCAGATGGGCGAAGGGTTTTATGAGCTATTTCCAAATTATCCTGGTACTAAAGATGAAGCTCGTTATCAGCTGGCGGATGATACCGGGCGTTACGATGTGACAAAAGAGGAAACGGACCGCCGCATGTGGCGTGTACCTGTATTACGTAACGTCGCGTTGACCGCCCCATATTTTCATAACGGTCAGGTTAAAATGCTAGAAGAGGCGATTCGTGTGATGGGCACGACTCAGCTGGGTAAAGTGTTAAGCCGTTCACAGCAAGCAGATATCGCAGCATTTTTGCATACCGTGAGTGGACGTTTTCCAACGCAAACATTTCCTAAACTACCCGCTTCTTATTAAGAGAATATATTATGCCAGTGAGTTTTGAGATGGCGCAGGGTGTATTGGCGCGTGCTGAATGTTTGCATTCGGTGGATGAGATCAATGCCGCATTTGAGCGGATGGCAAGCGCAATTACCCAGAAAATTGGTGATAGTGAACCGTTAGTGATCTGTGTGATGCAAGGTGGCCTGATTCCGACGGGGTTGCTATTGTCTCGCCTGAGTTTTCCACTGCAGATTGATTATCTGCACGCCTCACGCTACGGCAGCAAGACACGTGGCGGAGAGCTTGACTGGAAAGTGTTACCGCATCATGAGTTGAAGGGACGTACGGTATTGCTGGTGGATGACATCCATGATGAGGGGGTGACGCTTAAGGCGATCATCGAGTACTGCAACGATCATGGTGCTGAAACGGTGTTAAGTGCGGTGTTGATTAATAAGCTGCATGAGCGCAAAGTGGCGGCGCCCGCTGACTTTGTGGGGCTTGATGTGGTAGACCGTTACCTGTTTGGTTATGGAATGGATTACAAGGGGTATTTGCGCAATGCACCAGGAATTTATGCAGTTTGTAGCGATGATGAGTGAATAGACGATGGCTGATTTAGCAATTATTGGTGGTACGGGGTTAACTTCATTAGATGGACTGGAAATTACTAAACGTGAGATGATCGACACGCCGTTTGGTGAACCATCAGGCCCATTAACGCGCGGTGTGCTGAATGGCAAAGAGGTCCTGTTTCTGGCGCGTCACGGTGATGGCCATACGATTCCACCACATCGCATCAATTATCGTGCAAATATCTGGGCATTGCATCATGCCGGCATTAAACGTGTGATTGCGGTGGCTGCGGTCGGCGGTATTCATGATGCGTTACCGCCAGGTGCGCTGGCGATTCCGGATCAAATTATCGATTACACTTGGGGGCGTGCTGGCACCTATTTTGAAGATGATTTAAGTGAAGTCACGCATATTGATTTTAGTTACCCCTACTGTGATGAGTTACGCGCGATGCTGATTGATCAATGTAATGTGGTAGGTTTGAGTGCCTGTGAAACGGGTACTTACGGTGCAACTCAGGGGCCACGTCTTGAGACTGCCGCTGAGATTGCAAGGATGGGGCGTGACGGTTGTACCATGGTAGGGATGACAGGTATGCCAGAGGCTTTGCTGGCGCGTGAGCTTGATCTAAATTACGCCTGTTGTGCAGTATCTGCCAATTGGGCGGCGGGTAAAGGGAATGGTGCCATTATCTCAATGGCAGAGATTGAAGAAAACCTCAAGACTGGCATGGACAGTGTGAGAAAAGTTTTGCAGCAGCTACTGTCCAATTTATAGACTTTTTTTGAACTGAAGTGGCACCCGAAATCTGGACAGGTTGTTAAGCTCTGACATGCCCAATTAG
>QIHH01000029.1 GCA_003230195.1 Gammaproteobacteria bacterium | reverse complement strand
TCATCCGTTAAGACACCATCACTATCTAGCGATGTATTCGCCTGTGCAATAACAAAACGCCCCTCTTCGATAGCAGAAAGGTAATCGATATGATCCGTAACCTTGCCATCTTCAACTTTACGATAAGGGGTTTCAAGAAAACCATATTCATTGGTACGTGCGTAAACCGCGAGCGAATTGATCAGGCCAATATTTGGCCCTTCTGGTGTTTCAATCGGGCAGACACGACCATAATGAGTAGGATGTACGTCACGAACTTCAAAACCGGCACGTTCGCGGGTCAAGCCACCAGGCCCTAAGGCAGAAACACGACGTTTATGCGTCACTTCCGACAGTGGGTTATTTTGATCCATAAATTGAGAGAGCTGACTTGAACCAAAAAACTCTTTAATCACAGCTGTCACCGGCTTAGCATTAATCATTTCCTGCGGCATCAACCCTTCAGACTCCGCCAGTGCAAGACGCTCACGTACCGCACGTTCCACTCGAACTAGACCAACGCGGAACTGATTTTCAACCATTTCACCCACACAACGAATACGACGATTACCAAGATGATCGATATCATCGACAGTACCACGACCGTTCTTAATGTCGATTAGCACTTTCAGCGCAGCAATGATGTCATCATTAGAGAGTACGCCTTCACCAACAATTTCAGAACGGCCAACGCGGCGATTAAATTTCATACGGCCAACCGCTGAAAGGTCATAGCGGTCTGAGTTAAAAAACAGATTCTGAAACAGTGCTTCTGCAGACTCTTTGGTAGGTGGCTCGCCTGGACGCATCATGCGGTAGATTTCAACCTGCGCTTCAAGCTGAGTGCGGGTGTGATCAAGGCGCAACGTGTCAGAGATAAAAGGCCCCTGACCAAGATCATTGGTGTAAAGTGTCGTTAATTCATCAAGTTCAAGAGAAACTAGTTTCTCCAGCAACTCTTCAGTGATCTCACTATTGGCATCGGCAACCACTTCACCAGTCTCTTTATCAAAGATATCTTTTGAGATGGTCTTACCAATCAGATACTCATCGGGTACAACGATACTCTTGATACCTGCCTTTTCCATCTCACGGATATGACGCGCAGTGATACGGCGACCCGTTTCAACGATGACTTTATTCTTCGCTTTAACATCAAACGAAAGGGTTTCACCGCGTAGACGTTCAGCAACCAGCTCAAGGCTAATGCCATCTTCTGTGAATTCAAAACGATCGGTTTCAAAAAACATCTCAAGGATTTGTTCATTGGTATAACCAAGACAATGCAGCAGAACAGTCACTGGCAGTTTTCTACGGCGATCAATACGCACAAAAATACAATCCATCGGATCATATTCGTAATCTAACCACGAACCACGATATGGGATCACACGTGCAGAAAAAAGTAGTTTCCCTGAAGAGTGGGTTTTACCTTTATCGTGATCAAAAAAGACACCAGGCGAACGATGCAACTGAGAGACAACGACTCGCTCAGTGCCGTTAATAACAAACGTACCATTATTGGTCATCAATGGGATTTCACCCATGTAAACTTCCTGCTCTTTAATGTCTTTTACAACCTTACGGCTAGCTGGCGCATCCTTATCGTAAATAACAAGGCGAACCTTGACACGCAGAGGAGCTGAGTAGGTAACACCTCTCATCTGACACTCTTTAACATCAAATACAGGGGTACCCAAGTTATAGCTCACATATTCCAACGCGGCATTACCGGAGTAACTCGAAATTGGGAACACTGATTTAAATGCAGCCTGAAGTCCTTGATCAACCCGATCATCTGGGCCGGCAGCACTTGACTGCAAAAAAGATTGATATGATTCAATCTGGGTCGCCAGTAGGTACGGAACCTCCAGAATACTTGGACTCTTTCCAAAGTCCTTACGAATACATTTCTTCTCAGTAAATGAGTATGCCATTTGGGACCCTCAACTTTTAGTTGAAATCTGAACCTGTGATGATGCGGTCACAGGTCACTTTGTACAAAATCTACCGCCAGCAAGGCGGCAAAAATAAATAAGCAGAAGCGGGCCCGCAACCGATGGCTGCAAGCCCGCTTCATTTTTCGGCCTGCCTAACGACAAACCAAGCGTCGCGTCAGATTTATTTAATCTCGACTTCAGCGCCCGCTTCCTCAAGCTGTTTCTTAACATCTTCAGCTTCGTCTTTACTTGCCCCTTCCTTAATTGGAGAAGGTACACCTTCAACAAGCGTTTTCGCTTCTTTAAGACCCAGACCAGTGATGCTACGCACAGCTTTAATCACTGAGACTTTGTTAGCGCCAAAGTTTGTCATCACAACATCGAACTCTGTCTGTTCAGCTGCTGCTGCACCACCTTCACCACTGGCAGGTGCTGCTACTGCAACCGCTGCTGCTGCTGAAACACCGAATTTTTCTTCCATTGCAGAGATCAGGTCAACAACCTCAACTACTGTCATGTTAGAAATTGTATCCAAAATCTCTTCTGATGAAACCGCCATGAAAATTACTCCTAAAAATTAAATATTAAATATTAAACTAGATGTTTTGCGTTTACGCTGCGTCTTTCTGATTACGTACTGCATCCAAGGTGCGAGCCAATTTATTATTGGGTTCAGCAAGCGTGCGAACCAATTTTTCAATCGGTGCCTTCATCACCGACATCAACATTGAAATCGCCTCATCCTTAGTTGGCATTGTCGCAAGCTTCTGTAGATCTGACGGATCAAGTAACTTGCCACGAAGCGCAACAGCTTTAACTACCAGCTTGTCGTTCTTTTTCGCAAAGTCATTGATAACACGTGCGGCTGCAGATGGCTCTTCATTCGAAAATGCCAAAACCAGTGGGCCAACTAACAAGTCAGTAATGCATTCGAACTCGGTATTT
Organism: Gammaproteobacteria bacterium; assembly: GCA_003230195.1. GTDB lineage: Bacteria > Pseudomonadota > Gammaproteobacteria > SZUA-140 > SZUA-140 > SZUA-76. The sequence continues at coordinate 3,970 of QIHH01000029.1, read as the reverse complement.
TCTACCGCACGTTTCGCTAGTGTATTTTTGACAACACGTAGGGAAACATCTGATTCGCGTGCTTTGACACGCAATGCTGTCATGTCATCTACTGTAATACCGCGGTATTCCGCAGCAACAGCAGAGTGAGCATTGGCAGCAGTGGTGGCCACTTCAGCAACGATCGCTTGTTTTTCGGCTAAAGTTAACAATCGTCTACCTCCTGAGTTATAAACATTTAACATCAATGTTTATTGATCACTATAAGAATGTTTATGTAAACATCCCACCTTAAAACGGTGACCGATATCAGGGAAATCCTGTACGGAACCACCGCCTGCGTTGGTAAAAATATCACTATTTTAATTAAGAGAGTTACACTGTTTCGCTTCTCTCACCAACGGTCTTCGACGTCTACTGAGCTTACGCTCAACAGGGCCCAAAGTCTTTTGATACTTACGCGCTACTCTCTGCAACAGTCGATTGATCCAGCAGTATGCCTGGACCCATCGTGCTTGTTACAGAGATTTTCTTTAAATATACACCTTTGGCAGAACTTGGCTTGGCCTTCACAAGGTCAGCCAAGAGTGCCTGAAGGTTTCCTTTCAGTGCATCCGCTTCGAAGTTTACTTTACCGATAGTACAATGGATGATGCCTGCCTTATCTGTACGATAACGAACCTGTCCAGCCTTAGCATTCTTAACTGCTGTTGCAACATCAGGGGTTACAGTCCCCACTTTAGGGTTAGGCATTAGTCCACGAGGCCCTAGTATCTGACCAAGCTGACCAACAACGCGCATGGCATCCGGGCTTGCGATCACAACATCAAAATCCATATTACCTTCTTTAATAGAAGCAGCAAGGTCATCAAAACCAACAATGTCAGCACCTGCTGCTTGAGCGGCTTCGGCATTTGCACCCTGAGCAAATACAGCGACACGAACAGTTTTACCAGTACCATTAGGCAATACCGTTGCACTACGCACGGCCTGATCCGATTTTTTTGCATCAACACCAAGGTTAATGCTCACATCAACAGATTCATTGAATTTAACGGTAGAAATATCTTTCAGGATCGCAACGGCGTCTTCAAAAGAATAAGCCTTTCCCGCTTCTACTTTTTCATGAATTGCACGTGTACGTTTTGTCAATTTAGCCATCTTACACGCCCTCCGTTTCAAGACCCATACTACGAGCAGTGCCTGCCAAGGTGCGAACTGCTGCATCCATGTTGGCTGCTGTCAGGTCTGGCATTTTAGTCGTAGCGATCTCTTCCAGCTGTGCGCGAGAAACCTTGCCAACTTTTTTGGTGTTAGGCGTACCACTACCACTCTTAATACCTGCAGCTTTTTTTAATAGAATAGCCGCTGGTGGGGTTTTGGTGATGAATGTAAAACTACGATCAGAATAGACTGAGATAACAACAGGAACAGGCAAACCTGCTTCCATGCCCTGAGTCTTAGCGTTAAACGCCTTACAGAACTCCATGATGTTTACACCGTGCTGACCTAACGCAGGGCCAACTGGAGGACTTGGATTCGCTTTACCTGCAGGCACCTGTAGCTTGATATAAGCTTCAATCTTCTTTGCCATCTTTCTTTACTCCCGGGTGCAAACGCCTCGCGGCTCCCCATTGGTTACGATAAAAACCAGCCTTACGGCTAGTCAAAACTAACTTTTCTCGACCTCACCAAACTCAAGATCGACGGGTGTCGAACGTCCAAAAATCAAAACAGCGACGCGCACACGGCTTTTTTCGTAATTAACCTCTTCGACTACACCATTAAAATCTGCGAAAGGGCCATCAGTCACACGCACCACTTCACCCGGCTCGAACAAAACTTTCGGACGTGGTTTTTCAATACCCTCCTGAACGCGGTCAATGATACGTTGAGCCTCTTTATCAGAAATAGGCGCAGGACGATCACTGGTTCCACCAATAAAGCCCATCACTTTCGGCACATCTTTCACTAAATGCCAAGTCGCATCATCCAGTTCCATCTGAACCAGTACATAACCAGGGAAAAATTTACGATCACTCTTACGCTTCTGACCACCGCGCATCTCGATCACCTCTTCCGTAGGAACGAGGATTTCACCAAATTTATCTTCCATTTCGCCGAAGACAATCCGGTCTTGCAATGAACGAACAGCCTGGTGCTCAAAGCCAGAATATACATGTACAACGTACCAACGCATTGCCACGTGCTAGCCTCCCGCGCCTGTCAGATAACTAACAGCCCACGATAAAAATGAATCAAACAACCACAGCAAAATTGCACAGAGAATGGCCATCGCCAGCACCATCAATGTTGTCTGGATAGTGTCTTTACGAGATGGCCAGACGACCTTGCGTGCCTCAGTGCGCGCATCACCTAAAAACCCCCAAGCTTGCTGTCCCACCACTGTCTGCAACATAATAGCCGTTGCAATACCCAGCGCCGCCAGCATACCGATCACTCGGTACAACATGGATTCTTCACCGTAGTGATAAAATCCAAACACGGCACCACCCAGTACCAGTACAGCTAATAGAAACTTTAACTTATCCACTGTATTTCGCCTAAGCCCCTTAAAATGTCCAAATAAATTTAGACCCACCTACTTTTATTAAAAAGTGGCAGGCCAGGAGGGAATCGAACCCCCAACCTGCGGTTTTGGAGACCGCTGCTCTGCCAATTGAGCTACTGGCCTATTCTAACTTCTCTAACGTGTAAAATCTGCAAGTAAAACTCAAGCACAGGCATCTTACGACACCTATGCTTTCGAATAAACTACAATCTTTTACCCGTGTGCTTTTTCTTTATATTAATTACTCAATAATTTTTGCAACAACACCAGCACCCACAGTACGACCACCTTCGCGGATTGCAAAGCGCAGACCTTCACTCATCGCAATCGGTGCAATCAAGGTAACCGTCATGGCCACATTATCACCAGGCATCACCATCTCAGTACTTTCTGGAAGCTCACATGCTCCGGTTACATCAGTGGTACGGAAGTAAAACTGCGGGCGATATCCCTGAAAAAATGGCGTATGACGTCCACCTTCATCTTTAGTCAAAATGTAGATTTCAGCAGTAAACTTGGTATGAGGTTTGATAGAACCTGGCGCACAAAGCACCTGACCACGCTCAACATCTTCACGCTTGGTTCCACGCAGTAGAACACCGACATTGTCGCCCGCTTCACCTTGATCAAGCAGCTTACGAAACATCTCTACACCGGTACAGGTTGTTTTTACGGTGTCTTTAATACCAACAATCTCAATCTCTTCACCAACTTTGACCACACCTTGGTCAATACGACCGGTCACAACAGTACCACGACCCGAAATAGAGAATACATCCTCTACTGGCATCAGAAAAGCACCGTCGATTGCGCGTTCTGGCTGAGGAATGTAGGTATCGAGCGCATCGATCAACTTGGCAATTGCCTGCGTACCGATTTCGCTCTCGTCGCCTTCTAACGCTTTAAGCGCAGAACCGATGATCACCGGGGTATCGTCACCAGGAAAATCATACTTATCTAGCAGCTCGCGCACTTCCATTTCAACCAGCTCAAGCAGCTCATCATCATCCACCATGTCCGCTTTGTTCAGGAACACAATGATATAAGGAACACCTACCTGACGCGCCAGCAGGATATGCTCACGTGTCTGAGGCATTGGGCCATCAGCAGCAGAACAAACCAGAATAGCGCCATCCATCTGTGCAGCACCCGTAATCATGTTTTTCACATAATCAGCATGCCCAGGGCAATCCACATGTGCGTAGTGACGATTCTCTGACTCATATTCTACGTGAGCAGTCGCAATCGTGATGCCACGTGCGCGCTCTTCAGGGGCGCTATCAATCTGATCGTAACCCTTAGCGTCACCACCAAACTGCTTCGCCTGCGTCACTGTCAGCGCTGCTGTCAGCGTTGTTTTACCATGATCAACGTGACCAATCGTACCCACATTCACATGGGGCTTATTACGTTCAAACT
>QIHH01000003.1 GCA_003230195.1 Gammaproteobacteria bacterium | reverse complement strand
AATCTGGTTTTCGGTCGTATCAAAGATATGCAAGGGCGTCTGGAAGCCCTTAGGGGGTATCTTTGACGTCGATAATCGACGTGAAGCGCTAGCCGAAGTTAGCCGAGAACTAGAAAACCCGGATATATGGGATAACCCTGAGCGCGCGCAGACACTCGGGCGAGAGCGCTCCCAGCTAGAAAATATGGTGGGAACCTTTGACGAATTATTTGATGGCCTGGGCGAAGGGCAGGAACTACTGCAACTCGCTGAGGATGAAAATGATGAAGAGACCGCCAACGCTGTTATCGCAGATATGGAAGTGCTTGAGGGCAAGCTCGCGGGACTCGAATTTCGCCGCATGTTTTCTGGTGAGATGGATCCAAACAATGCCTTTGTCGATATCCAGTCTGGCTCCGGTGGTACGGAAGCGCAAGACTGGGCCGAAATGCTACTGCGTATGTACCTGCGTTGGGGTGAACGACGCGGTTTTAAAACAGAGCTGATTGAATGTTCTTCAGGTGAAGTCGCGGGCATCAAAAGTGCCACGATTAAATATGAAGGTGAATATGCCTATGGCTGGCTGCGTACCGAGTGTGGAGTGCATCGCTTGGTGCGTAAATCGCCATTCGATTCTAGCAGTCGTCGTCACACCTCATTTGCGGCAGTGTTCGTTTCGCCTGAAATCGATGACGATGTTGATATTGAGATCAATCCCGCTGACCTGCGTATCGATACCTATCGCGCCAGTGGTGCTGGTGGTCAGCATGTAAACAGGACTGATTCAGCGGTGCGTATTACCCATGAACCATCCGGCGTAGTGGTGCAGTGTCAAAATGATCGTTCACAGCATAAAAACCGCGCGACGGCGATGAAGCAACTGAAATCTCGTTTGTATGAGGTCGAAATGCAGAAACGAAGCGAAGATCAACAGGCATTAGAAGAGACCAAGTCCGACATCGGCTGGGGCAGCCAGATTCGATCTTATGTACTGGATCAATCGCGCATCAAAGACCTGCGTACCTCCGTTGAGACTGGCAATACCCAGGCCGTACTGGACGGTGATCTTGACCAATTTATTGAGGCCAGCTTAAAGAGCGGCCTGTAACCACGATTAACAGAACAGAAGTGAAGAGCCATGAGTGAAGAACAGCAAAACCCGGAAGATACACAGCAACAAGAGCAGGAACAGATTGCGCAACGCCGTGCGAAGCTGGCTGAAATGCGCTTACAGGGTAACCCTTTTCCATGTGATTTTCGTCGCAATGTGGTGACGGGTGAACTGCATACCCAATATGGTGAGCTGGAAAATGATGCGCTAGAAGAAACGGCTATTGCTGTGCAGATTGCGGGTCGCGTGATGACACGCCGCATGATGGGTAAAGCAAGCTTCATGCACATTCAGGATATGGCTGGCAAGATTCAAATCTATGTGCAGCGTGATGTGGTTGGCGTTGATGAATACCAGGCGTTTAAACGCTGGGACATCGGCGACATCATCGGCATCGAAGGTAAATTATTCAAAACAAAAAAGGGTGAACTCTCGGTACGTGCTGAGACCATTCGCATGCTCACCAAAGCGCTGCGCCCACTGCCTGATAAATACCACGGTGTGACTGATCAGGAGATTCGCTATCGTCAGCGTTATCTTGATCTGATTATGAATGAGCCAACACGCGATACCTTTAAAATGCGCACCAAGATTGTGAGCTATATTCGGAATTTTTTGATTGAACGTGACTTTATGGAAGTCGAAACACCAATGATGCAAGTGGTGCCTGGTGGCGCAACGGCACGCCCGTTTGAGACCTATCACAATGCTCTGGATATTGACCTCTATCTGCGTATTGCTCCCGAGCTTTATTTGAAGCGTCTGGTTGTCGGTGGCTTTGAACGGGTCTTTGAGATCAATCGTAATTTTCGTAACGAAGGGCTTTCAACACGACATAATCCTGAATTTACGATGCTTGAATTTTATCAGGCTTATGCGGACTATCATGACTTGATGGACCTTAGTGAAGCACTGTTTAGAGGCATTGCTGAATCGGTGGTTGGAAAAACAACCATTACTTATCAGGGTGACGAGTATGACTTCGCTAAACCGTTTACACGTATCTCAGTTAAAGATTCTATCCTGAACCACAACGCTGGTATCAAAGCGCAAGAACTTGAATCGCTTGAAAGCCTGAGAGCCATTACTGAGCGTCTATCAATCCCGGTTAAAGAGAGCTATGGCATGGGTAAGTTGCAGATAGAAATTTTTGAAAAGACGGTTGAATCAAAACTAATGGATCCAACCTTTATCACCGCCTATCCAACAGAAGTGTCGCCACTGGCGCGACGTAATGATGATGACCCATCGATAACAGACCGCTTTGAACTTTTTATTGGCGGACGCGAAATCGCCAATGGCTTTACCGAGCTGAATGATGCGGAAGATCAGGCTGAACGTTTTCGCCAGCAGTTGGCTGAAAAGGCAGCCGGTGACGATGAGGCGATGCACTTTGATGAAGACTATATCTGCGCACTGGAGCATGGCATGCCACCTACTGCAGGGCAGGGGATCGGGATCGATCGTCTGGTGATGTTATTTACTGATTCACCTTCTATTCGTGACGTGTTGTTGTTCCCGCATATGCGTCCACTTAAATAATTACGAAGTAATTATTTGCATAAAAGGTTTATATTTCCTCTAAATATTACTTTGAGTAAAAATGAGCCATATCAGTGGAATTAAGTAAAAAAATATACGCCAGTGCTTACTGGGGCGTGACTATTTTCATCCTGCTGTTGATAGTAGTTTCAGTTCTGTTGCCAGAGCTGCGTAAAGATGGTGTGCTGAGTGATGAGTTTCTCGTCATCTCAAAAAAACCACTCTGGATGGGTTTGAGTCTATGTGGCTTTGTGATGTGGGTTTTTGCGATTCAGCGGCTTGCCTTTGTGTGGCAGTGGGCACCACTGAACCGAAAGATGAGCGGGGTGTTATTTGTGCTGCTGTTCCCCGGTTTTTGTGGCTATTATCTCTATTTTGTCGATAAACAGGAGCGCAAAAACCGTGCGATTAAAGCGGCTAGAGAAAAACTGGATCGAGATGAAACGCCAAAATCCTGATGATTCTGTCTGGTAATCATTCAGAAACAGGGGGTACAATTGGTGTTCTATTTAGGCTAAAAAGGCTCCTGTCAGGATGATTTTTGAACCATTAGCAAGCAATAAAAACCCATTACGTTGTGCCATTGATGATGCGTGGCTTGCCGATGAAACCTTGGCTGTTCAACAACTGCTAAATCAGATACAACTCGATGACAGTGCGCGACAGCGTATTGATGCACATGCACGAGAACTTGTGATTGCGGTACGTGAAAAGGCACAGGCACAGGGTAGCATCGATGCCTTTATGCAAGAGTATGACCTTTCATCTCAGGAAGGGGTGGTGCTGATGTGCCTTGCTGAGGCGCTGCTCCGTATTCCTGATGATGAAACCGCTGATCGCCTGATACAGGATAAGCTTGGCAATGCCGATTGGGGTAGTCACCTATGGCATAGCTCATCCATGTTTGTTAATGCTTCTACCTGGGGTTTGATGTTAACGGGCCGCATTGTCAGTCTCGAAAATAACACCCTTGTTGATGGTAGCCGTTTTCTACAACGGCTGGTCAGCAAGAGTGGTGACGCCGTTATCCGGCTTGCGATTCGCCAGGCAATGCGCATTATGGGCCAACAGTTCGTGATGGGGGCAACGATTGATGCGGCGCTTGCTCGTAGTCGTGAGCCAGGCAATATTGACTACCGCTATTCGTATGACATGCTCGGTGAAGCGGCATTAACACGTGCCGATGCCGAGGGTTACTTTGCGGCCTATCAACATGCCATCCAGATGATCGCCAATGAGGTCTCTAATAAGGTTTCCAATAATGTCAGTGGTGATCAAACGCTTTATGAGCGAGCCAGTATCTCAATAAAACTCTCTGCGTTACATCCGCGTTATGAACAGTTCCAACGTGCCCAAGTGTTAGCACAACTAACACCTCGTCTACTGAGCCTTGCGCAACAGGCATCCGCTGCCGGTATTACGCTTACCGTGGATGCCGAAGAGGCCGACCGTTTGATGCTATCGCTTGATCTCTTTGAAGCCGTCTATCGAGATCCTTCTCTTGCCGAGTGGCATGGCTTTGGGTTAGCTGTTCAGGCGTATCAAAAACGGGCAACGATGGTGATTGACTGGCTGCAGCGGCTAAGCGATGAGGTGGGGCGAAAGATTCCAGTCAGATTGGTGAAAGGGGCTTATTGGGATAGCGAAATTAAACGTGCACAGGAACGTGGTCTTGACGGTTACCCTGTCTATACTCGTAAAATTGCTAGCGACGTTGCTTATCTCGCCTGTGCGCAAAAACTACTGGCGGCAGAGAATGCCTTTTATCCTCAGTTTGCCACCCATAATGCACATACCGTTGCCGCGATTATCGAATTTGCAGGTGATAAACCATTTGAGTTTCAGCGTCTGCATGGCATGGGGGAGGCGCTTTATAGTGAAGCGGTCAATAAAAGCCAGTTGCGCTGTCGTGTTTATGCACCGGTTGGACGTTATCAATCGTTACTGCCTTACCTGGTGCGACGTTTGTTAGAAAATGGTGCCAACACTTCATTTGTGAATCGCATCATTGATCGTAATGCTGCGATCGAAGAGATTGTCAGTGACCCAATGCTTGAACTGGATGCGACTGATCAAAAACCTCATGCTCATATTCCATTGCCAGAAAATATTTATGGTGAGGTTCGTCGTAATTCAGCTGGTCTCAACCTCTATAGTGATACCATTACTCAATCACTTTCGAGTGAATTAAGCGCTTTTATCACGCCTGATGGTGGCATTAATGATGCGACTTGCTGGCAAGCGGCGGCAATCATCAATGGCAAAGAGATGCTTGAGTCACGTCAACGGATGGCTCTCTTTTCTCCGGCTAACCAGCACTGCGCCACCGGTGTTGCATTTAATGCCGATGAACTGATGACCGCTGAGGCACTTGCCAGTGCAACAGATGCCGCGCAGAGATGGGCGGCAACATCAGCCAATGTGCGTGCCACAATCTTGGATAACGCAGCGCAGTTACTGCAGGATAACCGAGCAGAGCTGATTGCACTCTGTGTACGTGAAGCGGGTAAAACGATTATTGATAGCCTAGGTGAGCTGCGTGAAGCGGTTGATTTTTGTCGTTACTACGCGGCAATGTTGCGTGAAGATTTCGTTGATCCTAAATTAATGTGTGGTCCTACCGGTGAACATAATGCAATATCGTTGCATGGTCGTGGGGTTTTTGTCTGTATTAGCCCATGGAATTTTCCACTGGCGATTTTTGTTGGCCAGGTGAGTGCAGCACTCGCAGCGGGTAATTGTGTGATCGCTAAACCAGCGGCGCAGACACCGTTGATAGCTGCTCGCGCAGTACAGTTGTTACATCAGGCAGGGGTGCCCGGTGAGGTGTTACATCTCGTCATCGGCAGTGGTCGTACGGTTGGTATGCAGCTGGTTAATGACAAACGTACATCGGGTATCGCCTTTACTGGCTCAAGCGAAACCGCACAGATGATTAATCGTGCTTTAGCCAACAGAGAGGGGGCTATTGTACCGTTGATTGCCGAGACAGGTGGGCAGAACTGCATGATTGTGGATAGTTCTGCATTGCCCGAGCAGGTGGTTATCGATGTGATTCAGTCGGCATTCAACAGTGCCGGGCAACGTTGTTCAGCGCTTCGCGTGCTATTTCTACAGGATGATGTGGCGGATCAAATTATCGCACAGTTATCGGCTGCGATGGCTGAGTTAGTGATCGGTGATCCACTGTTATTGTCAACGGATATTGGCCCGCTGATTGACCACGCCTCACGCGAAGTGTTGCAGGCGCATGTTGATCAAATGACAACGTCTGGTAAATTGCTCTACCAGTGCGCACTGCCTGAGGAGTTAAAAGAGGGGTTTTATTTCCCTCCACACCTGTTTGAAATTGCGGGTATCGAACTGCTTGAACGCGAGGTATTTGGGCCCGTTCTGCATGTGGTGCGATTTGCTGCGAATGGCTTGGATGATGTGCTTAAATCGATCAATGCAACCCGCTATGGGTTAACGCTCGGTGTTCATAGTCGCATTGAAGCAACCGCTCGTTATATACAACAACAGGTGCGAGTGGGTAATCTCTATATAAATCGCAACATGATTGGCGCAACGGTTGGGGTGCAACCCTTTGGCGGAGAAGGGCTGTCTGGTACTGGCCCCAAAGCAGGTGGCCCGCATTACCTGTATCGCTTTGCAACCGAGCGTACTTTAACGGTTAATACGTCGGCTATTGGTGGCAATGCCACGTTACTCTCGTTAGGTGAAGAATAAATATCTACACCAGTACCTAGCGTGTGGATGCTGAAAGGTTAGCACTAAAAAGGTAACGCTCGTGAACCGCAGTGGCGTTACCTCTTATCAGGCGCTGCCTTTACTGGTTAGCCTCAATGTATTTGAAGGTGTACTCAGAAACAACCGCCCCAGCACCATCGATCACGGCTACCGTCCAGTCACCGACCCAACCAGGTTGTAAGGCTTTACTGGAGTTAACACGCCAGCGTGGCCCAGCCACATTAAAGCTAACCTCTGCCATCACTTGACCCGCCAGCAACCAGCGATGAGTGACCGTTTGGTCTTGCAAGTTGCGCAGCTCACTAAAGAAATAGATCTTGTTGATATCGTTGCTCAGCACATTCACTTTATCGACCGGTTCACGCGCTTCAATCGCGGATGTAAATTGCGCACGCGCGACTTCGCCGGTATTGGCATTGGCATTGGCATTGGCAAATTGAAATGGGCCAATGGTGGTTATAAACAGTGCTAGTAATGTGAGTACTCTTTTCATCTTAAGCTCCTTGCTGGTT
>QIHH01000041.1 GCA_003230195.1 Gammaproteobacteria bacterium | reverse complement strand
GGAATTTGCATTGTAGGTGGATAATGGACGGGCGTTCCAAAAACAAATCACTGGATGAGCTGTGGGAAAGTTCCTACCTCGCGGGCGGGAATGCCGCTTATCTGGAGGAGCTTTACGAAAATTTTTTAGCAGATCCCAACTCCATTGATGACACATGGCGAGAGCGCTTTGAGACGTTACCGAGTGTTAATGGCACGGCTAAAGATGTGTCGCATGAGGCAATCAAAGAGTCTTTCCGGCAGCTAGCGAGGCAGCGCCCCATTCGTGTTGCCGCCGGTACATCTGCGATGAGCGACGATGTTGGTGCGGGGATTAGTTCTGGGCAAGGTGTAAAACAGGCACAAATTCTACAGTTTATCGATTCATATCGATTTTTAGGGCACCTGCAATCAACGCTTGATCCGCTCGGTATGACTGAGCAAGCAGAGGTAGTTGAACTGCGTCTGGCACACTATGGTCTAACGAAGCAAGATCTCGAAACCACCTTTCAAACGGGTACGCTGTCAATTAACGGCGAAAACTGTGCGTCGTTACAAAATATTATTGATCACCTAAAAAGGCTCTATTGTGGCAACGTTGGCGTGGAATACATGCACATTGCAGAGGCAGCTGAACGTAACTGGATTATGCAGCGAGTTGAGGCGGGTTATGGCCCCGGTACTTTTTCTGATGAGGCTAAAAAACAGCTGCTCGATCGCATTACCGGGGCCGAAGGATTAGAGCGTTATCTGCACACCAAATATACCGGGCAAAAACGATTTTCGCTGGAAGGGGCCGAATCGCTGATTCCACTGTTGGATAAGATAGTAAAACGTGGTGGTAGTCATGGGGTGAAAGAGATCATCGTTGGTATGGCTCATCGTGGTCGTCTCAATGTGTTGATCAATATTATGGGCAAAAACCCTGCAGATCTATTTCTTGAGTTTGAAGGCAAGGCACGTAATAACAGTGATGGAACCGGTGATGTGAAGTACCATCTCGGTTTTTCATCCAATATTAATACCCCAGGTGGGCCGGTGCATATGGCGTTGGCCTTTAATCCCTCCCATTTAGAGATTGTCGGCCCCGTGGTTGAAGGGTCTGTGCGTGCTCGCCAGGAAGGGCGTAACGATAATAATGGTGATCAGGTAATACCGATTGTCATCCACGGTGATGCGGCGTTCGCCGGGCAGGGTGTGGTGATGGAGACCTTTAATATGTCTCAATCGCGCGGCTATGCCACTAAAGGTACCATCCATATTGTGATCAACAACCAGGTTGGCTTTACCACCAGTAATCAAAAAGATTCACGTTCAACGCTATACTGTACCGACGTGGCGAAGATGGTCAACGCGCCCATCTTTCATGTGAATAGTGATGATCCTGAAGCGGTCTTGTTTGTGACGCAGGTGGCGCTTGATTATCGCATGGCCTTTCATAAAGATGTGGTGATCGACCTGGTCTGTTACCGTCGCCACGGTCATAGTGAGGCGGATGAACCTTCCGCCACACAACCGCTGATGTATCAGCAAATCAAGGCGATGAAAACAACACGCGCGCTCTACGCCGATGTGCTGGTGGATGAAGGTGTCATTGATGAGGATGAAGCGAAGGCATTTATGAATCGGTTTCGCGATGCGTTGGATGCCGGCAATGGCGTGGTGCCCGAGTTTATTCGTGAAGAAGAGATTCCAAATCCCTATACCTTTGACTGGAAACCTTACCTTAATGGTGATATCACATCGCCGGTTGATACCCGTATTGAACTGACTAAGTTGCGCCAATATGCAGAAACAATGCATCAACTACCTGATGGTTTTGTGCTGCACTCAAATGTGAACAAGATTTTTACCAGTCGCCATAAAATGGCAGCCGGTGCGCTGCCAGTTGACTGGGGATTTGCCGAAAATATGGCCTATGCGACCTTGTTGAAAGGTGGTTTTAGTGTGCGCCTCTCCGGCCAGGATTGTGGCCGTGGTACCTTCTTTCATCGCCACGCGGTGCTTTATAACCAGCAAGATGGGGAGACCCATGTACCACTGCGTTACCTTGTTGATGACAGCAAAGAAAAACCAGTCAATTTTCTAGTGATCAATTCGCTACTCTCGGAAGAGGCGGTACTGGCATTTGAATACGGTTATTCCACTACCGATCCCAATACCTTGACCATCTGGGAGGCGCAGTTTGGTGACTTCGCCAATAATGCACAGGTGGTGATTGATCAATTTATTAGTGCCGGTGAGCAAAAATGGGGGCGCTTAAGTGGTCTGGTGATGTTGCTACCACATGGGTACGAGGGGCAGGGGCCAGAACATTCATCAGCTCGTCTGGAGCGTTATATGCAACTTTGCGCGCAGCACAATATGCAAGTCTGCATGCCCACGACTCCCGCGCAGATGTTTCATCTATTACGTCGCCAGATGTTAATGAAATGCCGTAAACCGTTGATCGTGATGACACCTAAAAGTCTATTGCGTCATCGTCGTGCGGTGAACTCGCTTGAAGACCTTTGTGATGGTCGCTTTCAGACGGTGATTCCAGAAGTCGAAGCGCTCAATGATGGTGAAGTAAAGCGTGTCGTTATCTGTAGTGGTAAGGTTTACTACGATATCTTTGATAAGCGCGCGCAGGATGAACGCAACGATGTCGCGCTGATTCGTATTGAGCAGCTCTACCCGTTCCCTAAAGAGGCACTCAAGGCAGAGCTGGATCGTTATCCCAATGCGACTAAATTCATCTGGTGTCAGGAAGAGCCGATGAATCAGGGCGCGTGGTTTTCGAGCCAGCATCATATGCGAACAGTATTGGGTAAAGAGTTTTATCTTGAATATGCAGGGCGACCCTTTTCGGCAGCACCAGCAGTGGGTTATATGCCACTGCATATTAAACAGTTGCAGGATCTGTTAGAGGATGCTCTGGGTGAAACCCGAGCGGCGACCCAATGATGAAATGCTGGATTAATTTAAAAAGGAAGACTCATGGCCATTGATGTAAACGTACCTAGCTTTCCGGAATCGGTGGCCGATGGCTCAGTGATCGCCTGGCATAAACAACCCGGTGACCAGGTAACTCGAGATGAAGTGTTGGCAGAGATCGAGACCGACAAAGTCGTTTTTGAAGTACCGGCACCGGAAGACGGTGTACTGCTGGAAATTCTCGAAAATGAAGGCGCAACGGTGTTGTCACAACAGTTGTTGGCACGGATTGATGCCGGTACGCTGGCATCAAAACTGGCTGTCACTGAAACAGCCGTGGTTGTCACAGAAGAAAAAACAGCAGTAGATGTTGCCATTGCCCCGGCCGCCCGCAAATTGATGGCCGAAAAAGGGATTGATGTGGCTCAGGTGAGCGGCAGTGGTAAGGGTGGGCGTATTCTTAAAGAGGATGTGCTTAAGGTAATCGATAATGTGCCCGCAGCAAAAACAGCCGCCTCAGTTAAAGCAGTACCAGCAGCACCGGCGATAACCGATAACCTTGAAGGTCGTCCAGAAAAGCGGGTGCCGATGAGTCGCCTGCGCGCCCGCGTGGCAGAGCGTTTATTAGAAGCGCAACATAACGCCGCGATGCTCACTACTTTTAATGAAGTGAATATGAAGCCGGTGATGGAGCTGCGCGCACGTCATCGTGATGCGTTTGAAAAGGCTCATGATGTGCGGCTCGGTTTTATGTCGTTCTTTGTTAAGGCCGCAGTTGAGGCGCTGAAACAGATACCGGCAGTGAACGCCTCTATTGAAGGCAGTGATGTTGTTTACCACGGCTTCTATGATATTGGCATTGCGGTGAGTTCACCACGCGGTTTAGTGGTGCCTGTTTTGCGCGATGTGGACCAGATGAGCATGGCAGAGATCGAAGCAAAAATCAGAGAGTACGCGCAAAAGGCGCAGAACAAATCGCTCTCGATTGATGAGATTTCGGGCGGTACCTTTACCATTACCAATGGCGGTGTGTTTGGTTCGATGCTGTCGACACCGATTATTAATCCACCACAGAGTGGCATTTTGGGGATGCATAAAATCCAGGATCGTGCGATGGTGGTTAACGGTGAAGTAGTGGTGCTACCGATGATGTACCTCGCGCACTCGTACGACCATCGTCTGATCGATGGCCGGGAAGCGGTGCAGTTTTTGGTGAAGATCAAAGAGATGCTTGAAGACCCAGCGCGTATTTTGCTGGAAGTGTAAACACACTTTTTTAACGGCTTAAACTAGGGAGAGGGCTGTCGAAATATGTCTAAGCAAGGTGATGCAAAAAAATATGATGTCGTGATTATAGGCGCAGGCCCTGGCGGCTATGTGGCAGCGATCCGCTGTGCGCAGCTAGGGCTGAAAACGGCCTGTGTTGATCGTTGGCTTGGTGTCGATGGTAACCCGGTACTTGGTGGCACCTGCCTTAATGTCGGCTGTATCCCCTCTAAGGCGCTGTTAGAATCATCTGGTCGGTATGACGATATCAACCACTCCTTTGCTGATCACGGCATTACGGCTAGCGGAGTTAAACTTGACCTGGCCAAAATGATGTCGCGTAAAGATAAGGTCGTAAACGACCTGACGCAGGGTATTGCCGGGCTATTTAAAGCCAATGGTGTTATGTGGTTACAAGGTAGCGGCAAGCTACTACCCAAACAGCAAGTTCAGGTGACGGCTCATGATGGTAAAGAGAGCGTGCTTGATGCGACGCATGTGATTCTTGCGCCAGGCTCAAGCTCTGTTGAGATTGGTGCTGCGCCGCTAGAAGAAGGTGTGATTGTCGATTCAAGCGGTGCGCTGACCTTTGATGAGGTGCCCAAACGTTTAGGTGTGATTGGGGCGGGTGTCATCGGTCTTGAACTCGGTAGTGTATGGCGACGTCTTGGTTCCGAAGTGGTGTTACTCGAAGCGCAGGATACTTTTCTTGGTGTGGCCGATGAGCAAATTGCTAAAGAGGCGCTGCGTCAGTTTAAACGTCAGGGGCTGGATATTCGTCTCGGTGCACGCGTGGTGTCGTGTGAAAGCGGTAAAAAAGGTGTCGCAGTCAATTATCAGGATGGTAAGGGAGATCACACTGAAACCGTCGATAAATTGATTGTAGCAGTTGGGCGTCGTCCCAATACCCAGGGGCTAGCGGCCGATGAAGTTGGCCTGCTACTCGACGAATGGGGTTTTGTTCATGTCAATGATCAATGTCGTACCAACCAGCCATCGGTGTATGCGATTGGTGATGCGGTACGTGGCCCGATGCTCGCACACAAAGGATCAGAAGAAGGGATGATGGTGGCTGAAGTGATTGCCGGACAAAAGGCTGAGATGAATTACGATATCATTCCATCTGTGATTTATACCCATCCAGAAATTGCATGGGCAGGGGTAACTGAGCAAGCGTTAAGGGCGGCGGGTACTGAATATAATGTGGGATCGTTTCCATTTGCCGCTAGTGGGCGCGCACGTGCTGCTGGTGATAGTAGCGGTATGGTGAAGGTGATCGCCGATGCTAATACTGACCGTGTATTAGGTGTGCATATTATTGGTGCGCACTGTTCTGAATTAATTGCGCAGGCAGTGATTGCGATGGAGATGGGGGCGAGTAGTGAAGATCTGGCGATGACAGTCTTTGCGCATCCAACACTTTCTGAATCTGTTCATGAAGCGGCGCTCGCTGTTGATGGTCGTGCGATTCATGTGCCTAATAAGAAAAAACGTTAGTCGCTGCGTCATTATTAGATACCTGCCAGCAGCGCAATGATGGTTAAATAATCGGGATAGTCGTTAAAAAGGAATCAAGCCATGAATCTACATGAATACCAGGCCAAAGCACTGTTTGCAGAATACGGTATTGCCGTACCAACCAATCGAGTTGTTAGCCATGCCGACGAAGTCAATGAAGCGCTTAATGCATTGGGTGGCAGTCGTTGGGTAGTGAAAGCGCAGGTACATGCAGGCGGCCGCGGCAAAGCGGGTGGTGTTAAAATCACCGATAGCAAGGCTGAAGTGATTGAAGCGATTAAAGCGATGTTGGGTACTAATCTGGTCACCTTTCAGACGGATGCCAAAGGGCAACCGATCAATCAGGTGATGATTGAAACACCCTGCGATATTGAACGTGAGCTCTATCTTGGGATGGTGATTGATCGTTCACTGAAATGTGTCACAGTGATGGCCTCAACTGAAGGTGGCATGGAGATTGAAAAAGTTGCCGAGCAGACCCCTGAAAAGATCCTTAAAATTCGTGTTCATCCGATGGGTGACGTAATTCCTTATCAGGGGCGTAAGCTTGCCTTTGGTTTAGGGCTTGAAGGCAAGCAGGTTGGTCAGTTTGTGAAGATGTTAAGCGGACTGGTACGCCTGTTTAAAGAGAAAGACCTGAGCCTGATGGAGATCAACCCATTGGTGGTGACGAAAGAAGGTGACATCCTTTGCCTCGATGGCAAGATCAATATTGATGACAATGCACTGTATAGACAGTGCGAATTGCAGGCGCTGCGCGATGCAAGCCAGGAAGATGCGCGTGAAGCACAGGCAAGCGAATGGGAACTCAATTACATCGCACTTGATGGTAACATCGGTTGCATGGTTAATGGCGCAGGCCTTGCGATGGCCACCATGGACCTGATTAAACTGCAAGGGGGGGAGCCAGCCAACTTTCTTGATGTCGGTGGTACTGCAGACAAAGAGCGTGTCGCAGAGGCATTTAAGATTATTCTGTCGGACGATAATGTTAAAGGGGTGTTGGTTAATATCTTTGGTGGCATCGTGCGTTGTGACATGATCGCCGAAGGGGTGATCGGTGCAATCAAAGAGGTTGGCATACAAGTGCCAGTGGTGGTGCATCTTGAAGGTAACAATGCTGCGCGTGGGGGAGAGTGGGCTGGATATTATTGCCGCTAAAGGGCTGAAAGAGTCTGCTACTAAAATCGTGGAAGCGGTTGCTACTGCCAACTAGCTGGATAACAGGAAGCAGAAAAACATGCTGGGATGAGCAGCTATCTTCCGTTATCCCCGCGCGATCAAAGGATTAATTTCGGTTTTTAATTATGGCAGACATCCTTCCTTTTAAAAAGAAAAATCCGGCGGCTAAGGCAAAAGGTGTTACCTTATGTCGCAGCGGATTCCATAAGTGGGTGATCGAAAGTAATAAACAGTTTGATGTTAAACAAGGCAAACTTATTACGTCCTATCAATGCAGTCGTTGTGGCGCGGCCAAAACCAAAGCACTTTGAATCAATTGGGGTGTATTATACTTGAGGTTAGTATGTCGGTTAGTCTTTGAGTGCTCATTTTAGGTGATACGCGTGCTTCTCGCCCATGCGCCAATCGATACAGTGCGGGCAGCACCACCAGAGTCAATGTCGCGTGACCCCGGTGTCAGGCTGTCTACCTTGATATGCTCACGCCTACTGCCCTGGCAATGGCGGCCAGATCCTCGGTTGTAGTCACTATTTGCAAGGCCGCGTGAGATTGCGGGACGGTCAGTAGCGCCACACACCATAGACAGGTGATAAAAAAATTCTCATGTTCATCTCCTCTTAAAATGTGTGCGCAGCATGGCTGTCGATGGTAAATTCAAGCTGTAACCACAGACTGTGGTTGGTATTATCAGCTAGGTGCTCGGTTTTATCGTAGTTGTATTGCAAGCGCAGTTTGCTGTATTCGGAGGGATACCAGGTCACGTTGGGAGAGACCCGTGTGCGCTTATCACGCAGTGGGTCGTTTACCGTGTCGCCATTCGCCCGCGCAAAACCGTAACGCAGCCCGGCAATCCAGCTCGATTTAAAGCCCCACAGCAGCTGAGTAAAACCCCCGGAATCTTTCAAGGTTTCATTGGGAACCTCATAATCGCGTTGCAGAAATTCAGTGTGCCAGGCGACAAAAGGAAAACCACGTTGGGATTGAAGCGGTTACCATTTAAGATAGAGATCCGCGCCGTAGATCGCCGTATCGGTATCCGTTCCACTACTGTTGGGGCCGCTCAGAGCAGAAAGTCCAACATTCACGTTAACCGTTTCCGACAGATCAAGACCATTCAACCAGCGGGCGCTATAGAGCAGTTCACGGCCTTTATTGGCGCTGCGTTCTTGCAAGGTGTACCCGCCCACCACTTCGTCTGGTGCGAATAAAAAACTCGTGACTGTCTCACCATTGGCATTTTGAGCACCCAAATAGAGTTCGGAATACCAATCCACTGGCATTAGCCACGCCAGACGTGCCCCTTGGCTACGCAAACCATCGCCACCAAACAGGCGCGATAGAATCACAGGTTGATCGACAAACGCCCAAGTATGAGGATGTTGCTTGTTCTGACGGCCAAATTCGGTAAAAAACTGACCGGCCTTCACCTGCAACCCCCCGGGCAAGCCCTGCGTGGTCAGAAAAGCCTCTTCAAGCTCGACCACAGTTTCACCTTCGGGATCAATTAAAAAAATCAGGTTGGCTTTGGCATCAAAATATTTATCTACTGTACTGCTGAGCGATAGCTCCACATTTTGTACGGTAAAGCCGTTACGGTTAGGGTCGTGCCCATCGACTTGCAGCCCGGCAAGTTCGTCACTGTTTGCGCTGGCCCCCCCCCCATCGAAAAGAGGCCAGACAGACCGATTTGAATTGGTAAATTGCCTAAAGAAAGTGATTTTTTTGAATGGCTGTCGGCTGCCAGTGAAGTTGTTGAATGCATGAAAATCAGGCTAGCGCTAAGCGCCGCCAACAAAAGTTTATGTTGTTGCATGTTTGTTCTCCCACCCCTCTATATGAAAGGGGTATCAATACAGTTCACGCAGGCACAATCGTCCCTGCGCAGAAAACTTGAAAAGTCTGAATTAAAACTGAATTAAGGGCACCGCTAATAATTCTGAATACGTCAGATTGAGATTCAAAATTCGTCGCTTCAAGGCATGAAACGCAGACAATAGCCCGCTATTGGTAAGTTTTACTACGCAGAAGCGGCGGATTTTGGACTCATGATTCGCGTTCACACATCATTAGCGTTGGCCTGTATCAAAGGGAGGGTGGTGCGCGGGCATTCCAAGAATAGACCCGCAGGCAGGAGGAAAGGGGGATTGCAAAAGCAAGCAACGTGCCCAGGCAGACAAACAGAGGCGTGACCATCAACACTGCCGATGGTGTTGCCCCCTGAAAATGGGCGAGTCGGCAAGTCTGGCAGTCACTTTGAAGATGACTAGCCTCTTCGTCAATCAAAGCATGCTGAGAGACATGAGCAATGGCAAACAATAAACTCAATACCAGAACAAGCCTTAACAGGATGTTTCCGGTATTTGATCTATTGAGTAAGCGCCATGAGTTCATAAAGCCTATTGAGCCAAATTCTGATTTGGATTGCAAGCCTCGATGCTTTGGCTGATGTCTAAACACTATCCCGAACACTCCACTCCACCTGTAAAGCGTCTTATTTCGATAGGATAAACAAAGCGAAATAGCCTCTACTCGTCTAGGTTTAAATTTATCAATTGATAGCTGGTGTTACGTCTTCTTTCAGGATTTTGCACCATGATATTTCTTTTGATAAGCGCTTGAATATCACGCAAAGCTGTATCAGGAGAGCATTTTGTTAGTGTTGCGTATTTGGATGTTGTTAATTTGCCGGTAGAATTTCAACACATCACGTCATGGACGTGACCAATGACCAAATCCTGCTGTTCTCAGGTCTCGCTGGCGAGTACCCCGCACTATCACAGTGTCTCGCCCAAAACACTCCGTGGGACAGGCTCTGAGGCGCGCCTTTTTATGCGGTAAGGGTTCAGCGACTGCTAGAAGCTTTGAACATCGTCGACAGTGGATTGAGGATAAGCTCTATTTCCTTTCAGGCATCTTTTCAATTGATGCTATGCGATGATGTATTTAACAATATGAGACCTTTGCTCGAGTCTATTTTCCGTTCTAGCTGCGTTATAAACGATTTCAAAACAGTCATTTACTGGGTGTAAACTCCATTTTTTCGATCATTTATGCCTTGCTGGAACGAAAACTAGCTCTCGTGCAAAGGTTTCAACATGATTGATCTCTAGGTCTGATCTGAGAACTTCTGGTTCCCATGCTCCAGCGTGGGAATCCGTACCGCAATAAAATGATGGCACCGTATGCATCCCCACGCTGGAGCATGGGGACGAGGAACGCCTTAATTTAATTTTTGTGGCATAGTGATTCGCCCATGCACCAATCGATACAGTGCGGGTAGCACCACCAGCGTCAATAAAGTCGAAGAGATAATCCCGCCAATCACAACCGTAGCCAGTGGACGTTGCACTTCGGAGCCTATGCCGGTATTCAGTGCCATGGGCACAAATCCTAGCGCTGCCACTAAGGCAGTCATCAACACTGGACGCAAGCGCGTTAAGGCACCTTCAATAATGGCTTCGTTAAGCGCTTGGCCACGAGCACGCAGGTCTTTGATAAAAGAGACCATCACTAAACCATTCAGCACCGCAATACCTGATAGCGCAATAAAACCCACGGCGGCTGAAATTGAGAAAGGGATATCGCGTAACAACAGTGCCACGATTCCTCCGGTCAGTGCTAACGGTACGCCGGAAAAAATAATCGCGGCATCCTTAAACGACCCTAATGCCATAATAAGCAAGCCAATCACTAACAGCAGGGTGATAGGGACTACAATGGAGAGGCGTTGGGTAGCCGATTGCAACTTTTGATAAGTGCCGCCATATTCCAGCCAATAACCCGCAGGCACATCAACATTCTCTTTTACCGCCTGTTGAATCTCCTGCACAAAAGACCCGAGGTCGCGGCCGCGTACATTAGCCGATACGACCACCCGGCGTTTGCCATTTTCCCGATAAACCTGGCTATAACCCATGATGAGTTTAAGATTAGCCACTTCTTTCAACGGTACATATAAACCCGTCGCCAGCATCACTGGTAAGTCAGACAAGCCATCGACATCGGTGCGCAGATGTTCAGGCAGGCGAACGACAATGTCGGAACGCCTATCCCCTTCATAGAACTGGTTAGCGACCGTCCCCCCCAGTGCAGTGGCGAGTAAATCTTGCAACTGAACCACACTTAAACCATAACGTGCCATGGCTTCACGTTTGGGTTCAATCGTCATCACGGGTAAGCCCGTGGTCTGCTCAGCAGAGACATCGGCGGCACCCGGTATATTACCAATGACACTTTCTATCTGGTGACCCAGTTCAATAAGTTGCTCGAAGTCATCACCAAAAACTTTAACGGCGACCTCTGAGCGCACCCCGGATATCAGCTCGTTAAAACGCATCTGTATCGGTTGTAAAAACTCATAACGATTGCCGGGAATGGGTGTGACCAGCGCTTCTAAATCTGCCACAAATTGTGCCTTGGATTTGCTGGGGTCGGGCCATTCATCGCGCGGTTTAAGGATAATAAAATTATCCGCTACG